>NZ_AZND01000176.1:0-7067 GCF_000576205.1 Methylibium sp. T29
GCCTTGCAACCTCGCTGGGCATCCAGAGCGATGCCGAATCCCTTGTTGGTCTGTCCAGGGCTGAGGTGGAGGCTAATGGCTGGCATCGATATACGCAGCTGAGCCGTTTGGCGCGCGTCGCACCGTTGGACATGACGCAGGCCGCATTCTTGTCCAGGTGCAAGAGCCTGCACGAGCTGTGGCAGCGCGTCCCAAACGGGATTCTTCGATCCATGCTGCGTAGTGCCGGTTGCCCGGCGAAGGACGTCAAGGACCTGGCGAGCGGCAAGCTGCTGCAGGCGCTCCTCAATATCGTCGAGAGTCTCGACGCTCAGCAGGAGTCCATCGAAGCGTTTTCTTCGGAGGATGCCCGTGAGGACTGGAATCGCAGGAACGAGCGCTTGGCCGCGCTCTTCTTGAACAACGATCTCCGGGTCGCCGAGGCGCATGATGCCGTTGGCGAAGCGTTGCAGACGCTACAGGCCATGGGTTTCGACACCGCCAGCCTGAACCAGGGGTACGGTCGCGCGCTTGACTTCGTTTTCGATGCTGTGATTGACGCCTTCGCTGCGATCAATCAGCCACTGCGAAAAGTGCTTACCTCATAGATAGGCCTGGGCAAGAGATTCCTGGGCATGTTCCCTAGCTTTCACCATGTTTCCTGAGAGGTGTGAGAAGCCGCTGCTGCCTCCCGCTAAGAGCACCGCTCAAGCACCGGCGTGCTGCGCGTCGCGACTACTAAGTTGCTCGTGACGGAGCGGGCGATGATCCAAGACGCCCTCTTGACTGGAATGCAAGCCAATTCATCGATCGCGCGAAGTACGGAGTTGCACTACGATTGTGCCGCCCATGTTCGGAAGAGTCTCGTTCGAGAGCGCATGGCGCCGAACCCGCCAATAAGCGGCATTTGGATCGGGTGCTAGGAGAAGCCGCGCCAGGAGGAGATCCGTTTGCCGATTCGTCTGCGCTTCCTGCTCGATACGAACATTTTGATCCCGTTGCAAGATTCGATGGCAGTGCTGCGTCCCAGCCTTGCCGATTTCATGCGGCTGTGCAACGCCCACGGACACCAGCTGCTGTACCACCCGGCGTCGGTCGATGACATCAATCGCGACCCTGACGCTGACCGGCGTGCCCGTACGCTTGCTCGGCTGCCGCAATACACGTTGTTGCCCGAGGGATCTCACTGCGAGTGGAACGATACGCCAGGCTTGTCGGCGAACGACGCATGCGACAACCGCATCCTCTGGGCCCTCAAGCAGAACGCAACCCACGCGCTTGTCACTGAGGATCAGGGGCTGCACAAGAAGGCGCGGGCACATGGTCTGAGCAACCAGGTTTATTACATTCAGGCGGCCGACGACTGGCTCAAGCGTTTGCATGAGCCAGCATCGATCACATTGCCAAACATTGAGGAGGTTGAGCTTCACACGCTAACGCCGCAGCTCCATAGCAATTTCTTCACCAGCATTCGGAGCGACTACGCTGGCTTCAACGCTTGGTTTCGGCGGATCGCCATGGAAGGGCGTCGGGCCTGGGTGTATCGCGAGCCTGGCCAAGGCGAGATCCACGCCATCTGCATCTTCGCCGTGCAGACAGACGAGAAGATCTCCGATGACGGTCAAATCCTGCCTGGACCGGCACTCAAGCTGTGCACGTTCAAAGTCGGGGAGGCGGTACGTGGCCGGAAAATTGGCGAGCTATTCTTGCGCGCCGCCTTCCGGTACGCAACGCAGCATCAGTGCGAACACATTTTCCTGCACGCAAACTCCCGGCAGCAGGACCACCTGACCAGTCTGATTGAGGATTTTGGCTTTTGGGAGCGCGGCCAGTACAAGGGCGACGCGGTCTTCGTCAAGGACCATCCTGTGCGGCCGCCAGCTGTTCGGCTTGACGCGCGCGAATACGTCAGGCGCTACTACCCGCACTATATCGGCGGCGTCGATGTCGAGAAGTTTATCGTCCCGATCCTGCCCGAGTTCCACAGCATCTTGTTCCCGGATTGGCTGGTCGCTGGCCAAGCCCTGCCGGTCGGCCACCCGCTGCGCCACGTCAGCAACGCCATCAAGCTCGCCTACCTATCCAACGCAGGGAGCAAGAAGCCCCGGCCGGGTGACGTGGTGCTCTTTTACCGAAGCCATGATCAGAAGGCAATCACGACGCTGGGCGTCATCGAATGCTACGAGTCGATGGGGCAGGCGGACCAGATCGCTCGCCTTGTGAGCCGGCGCACTGTGTATTCAGATGCTCAGATCGCGGAGATGACCCGCCAGAATAGGCGGGGGGCCACCAAGGTCATGCTGTTTAGGCTCATCGAGCACTTCGACAACCCGGTCACCTATAAACAACTGCAGAGGCCGCTGCGTGTCGTTAGCGGCCCGATCCAATCCATCACTCACATTACCGATGAGTCTTTTTCAAGAATCCTCGCAGCAGCCGACCGGTAGAGCTGTGCTGCTGTCAATCAAGCCGAAATACGCGGACTTGATTCTCTCGGGCACAAAGACCGTAGAGCTTAGGCGCAGCTGGCCGTCCAACGACGTGGGCGTGATGGTCATCTACTCGTCCGCCCCCATACAGCGCCTCACCGGAATCGCGCTGATCACGGAGATCCGCGAGTGCACGCCGGACGCGCTGTGGGATGTTGCACAGGCTCATGGCGGTGGAGTCACGGAAGACGAGTTGAAAGAATACATCGGCAAGAAGGCGCTCGCCTACGGCGTCATGCTGGGCCGCGTAGAGGTCGCGGAAGTGCAGGTTGATCCCAAAGAGCTGTTCCCGAACTTCACTCCCCCACAGGGCTTCCTGTACTTGAGCCCCTCGGACTACCAGCGTGTGAAGTCAGCCATGTTTCCAGGAGGCATTAACTTGTGAACATCTTCGTTGCCGGTATCCATGGCGTGGGTAAGACCTACCTGGCAAAGCGTCTGCCAGCGCATAGTGGATTGATGCATACGTCGGCGAGCACGCTGATCAAGAAGGAGCGCGCGCTGCCAGATTGGAACGTTGACAAGCGTGTGGCCGAGGTAGACGCGAACCAACTCGCGCTGGCCCAAGCAGTCGCACGACACAACGAAGCCGGTATGGCACTTCTCCTCGATGGCCATTTCGTCTTGCTCGGGCAGGAGGGAGAGTTCAAGCCGCTCGACACTAAGGTATTTGAGGCGCTCAACCTCAAGTCCGTCGTGTTGATTGAAGCGGCTCCGGAAGTCGTGGCGGGGCGGGTAAGTGGGCGCGATGCATTGCACCGAGGCCCTGCATGGCTAGCCGAATTTATGACGAAGGAGCGTTCGCAGGCAGAACTGGTGTGCGCCGAGCTGAAATTGCCGCTCAGTGTGCTCGAGTCGCCCGATGATGCTGAGTTCTCAAGGGCGGTGGGCGTCGTCGTATGATGCTCATCGTGAGGTGCCAAACTGCCGATTTCAGGCGACCGGTCGTCCCCAATGCTGAGGTGAAAATCGAGACCGAAGATGGGAGTGTCATCCTGAACACGCAGTAGCGCGAAGAGGCGCCTTATCTAGTGCTGGCAGATCATCTTGGCGCCCGAGGCGCTGCCTATAGCAGCTGACACAAGCTGAACGTGAACGATGTGAGCCCGCGGCTATTGACGTTCGCTAAGACGCGACTGTGCAGGCGTCTGAGTGGGGCGATGAGAATGACCATGGGCCTTGGGAGCGGCCGATTTGGATGCCGACGGCTCTTGACCGGCTGGCAGCTGTAGTGGGTCAGGAACGGCGCTTCGGATCAGGTTTACTACGAAGCGTTGTCCTCGAAACAGCCGCCATCCGTGGCGCTTATAGCGCCACTTCGCTTGAAGTCAGGAAGTCGTCCGGACTAAGGCAGGGCATGTCTGCTACCGGCCCATCGGATGGCGCGCCACACGGACCACGGTGAGATGGAGCGACTCTCAACCGCGCTTGTAACACTGGGCAATCCAATCAAGGACGCCCTCGCGATCTCGGCCCTCAAGTTCCCAGCGATTCCGCTCAAAGAAGAGCTGGGCTTCCTGAGAGAAGTAAGCGGTGGTGGCCAGGATCGCCTTACTCGCACGGTTGTCCGCCTTGACCCCCAACAGCTCCCGGACCGGTCTCACACCAATCGTCTTGCGCTTGTCTGGGTGCTTGCATTCGATCAAGTATCTCAGATTGACCTCAGCCCGACGAATAGCGATGACATCTCGGCCGCCGTCGCGGGTTCTCTTCGTCAGTTCGACTTCGTATCCCAGGCCATCGAAAATCTCGGCGATCAACTTCTCGAAGTCCCGATGTGAGAGCTTCTGGAAGAGGTCCGGCGAGTTGTGCAAAGCTTCAAGCATCCGCTGATCGAAGAACTTGCAAACCTGAATGACGCTCGACGGACTATCGAGAGGACCTAGATCGAACAGGCCTATTGGTTCTTTGAATCCAAGCCCCATCGTATCGCACAACGCTCGGTAGGCTATCCGATAGTCGCCTGTGAAGTCGATCGCGTTGGCGGGTTGTCGCCATGAAGAATTCTTGTCTACCAGCACTGGAATCACGCGGAGCCTTTGCTGCTTGAACTGCACCATCTTTGCCAGTTCAATCTCGCGGCGCATCCAGTCAGAAGTTGAAGTGTTCTTGGACACAACAAACAGAAAGTAATCTGAGGAAGCAAGCTCTCCTGCCATGAAGCTCTGGATGTCATATCTTGCGTCAAGATCCTGGTTGGCGAACCAAACATTCACCTTCGCTGTGAACATCAAGTCGTCCTCAAGACGTTTCAGCAAGGGCGTGTCATGATCGATATGCGTGTGTGACACGAAGACTTTGATGGGGCGCCGACGATGATCATCATTCGGCTCAAGCGAGTCGTCCAAAGGGCGCTCATGCTCGTCTTCCCACGAGCCCGCTGAGGATTCTTGGCCACAGGCATCGCATTCCACTACGGTCCAAGGCAGTAGGAATGCCCCTAGTTGCCAATGGCGCGAGGCTTTGCAAAGAGGACAGTGAAGCCCGGACATCGCTAGCTTTCTGATCAGGTGGATAAGCCGCTGCGGAGCAGCCTCCGACGATTGAGCCTGTCTCCGTCAGATTCACGGTCCGCCATCGCGGAAGGAAAAGCTGAACGCTCCCTGCGGCGGTCGACGCAAAACATGCTCCGGCTTGAGATGCATGCGCGCGCTGGACGGAACACCGTCATCGCCCAGCACTTGAACCTGCTGATGCGAGCTCAGCTTAAGCAGCGCCGTCTCGACCATGTGGCGCGTCGCTGGCGTGGTGTTGATCAGCCGCAAGAAGAACTGCTCGAAGCTGATGCCATCGGGCACCTCGCTGAGGAGCCTGGGAATTTGCGCCAGCATGGCGTCTTCGCTGACCGTGGCGGCCACTTCAGAGAAGTCAAACCCGGTTTGCAGCTTGCCGGTGTCGTCGAGCTTGCCGATGTAGCCGGTGCTGAACATGTTGAAGCCGGCGCCGCCGTAGTGCGCGAAGTGGTTGTGATGCTCCCAATGAGTGGACGCCATCACATCCCTAGCTTTCCAGTGCTGCGAGAGGTGCAGCAGCCAAAAATCACCGAAGCCCTGCTCGGGCCGGATGAAGAACGGCGTGTGGAACTTCGCCGCGGACGCCCGCGTCACGTCCTCATACAGCGTGGCCTGCAGCGCCACCCGCCACCACGGCGACTTCTTGAGGTCGTCGATCTCCGCCGCAGTCATCCCGCTGCGGATGCCGGTGGCAGTCTTGAACTGGTTCAGGTTCTTCACGTCGAGGAACTTGATCAGCGCATCCACGTAGAAGGTCAAGATGACCTCGGCTTTGGCAAGTCTGCTGAAGATGTCGCTCAGGCAATGCATGGGCACAGCCGAGTACCCGTATTGGTCGAGGACGAATAGCGCACGGCCTGACCTGGTACTGCGTGCCTCGCAGCGCTTGATGACGGCGTCGCTGTAGTCAGCGAACTGCCCGCGGATCAGCCGGATCCGCTCGGAAGCTAGTGCCTGGCCGTAGTTGCGCTGAACCAGGAGGTTGCGCAGAAACTCCAGTGCCGATGGGCACTCGTCGATACAAATCAGCTCGACGTCAATGTCGATGGGCTTGCGACGGTCCTGGCGAGTCATGACCAGGTACTTCGCCTCCTCGATGGCTTCGAGGATGACCAGCGGCGAACCGGGCGTCTCCCGGCCGTCCTCATTGATGTAGAGGCCTCCACCGCAGAAGCCGTCAGCCACGGTCATCCGGATCTGTTCCCGCTGCAGTCGCGAGAACAAGGTCAGAAAGTACTTGATTAGGTAGTTGCGAAGCAGCGCATGTTTGACCTCACTATGGCGCTTCAGAAGCGGGGGCATGCTCCCCCAAACCCAGTCGTAATGTGGCATCGCTTGGCGCTGCTGCGCTCTGGTTCCCCCAGACTGCGAATGTGCACGCCCGCCAACTGGGCATCAAGGAGAATGTGGCGCGCCACCGACAGTAGTACGCTGCCGATCAGGCGCCCAACTGCCCCAGTGCGGCGTCGGGCATCTCGTCCCACGTGCGTCCGTTGAGCTCGCGGCCGTTCGCGGCCTTCGCCCGACGCTTTCCGTCGGCGCCCCAGCCGCCCCATTGCTTGAAGAAGAAGGCGACCTCCTGCTCCTGGCATTGCTCGCGCACAGACTCGACCCATTCCATCTTCATAGGCCTGGCCTTTGGGCCAGACTCGCCGCCGACAATGACCCAATGGATGTCCTTGAGACTCAGCTCGCCCACGTCCGACAGCAAGGGCTCCACCGAGAGGAACCGGATCCGAGCTGGCACTGTGCGCAGATGATCGATCCGCGGCACGCCGTACTTCTTGTCCTCCACCGAGACACCCAGCCAGGCGTTATCGGGAACCTTGCGCGTGCGGAAGAAGCGCGCCATGCGGGCGGCACGCTTCGTGAGGATCTGGTACGTGTGATGAGGCGTCTGCTCGATGACGGCGAAGACCTGCTCGACGTATGCGTCCGGTACTCGGTCGTGGAATAGGTCCGACATCGAGTTGACGAAGTACACCGTCGGCTTCTTGCGTTTCAGCGGATCGTTAAGTCGCTCTGGCAGCAACGTCAGCTCAAACCCGTTCTCATAGCCAGGAGTGCCCATAGCCTTGAGCCGCCG
>NZ_AZND01000177.1:0-7060 GCF_000576205.1 Methylibium sp. T29
TCGTCCAGCGCATGCCGCGACCAGACCGCGCCGTTCACCGCCGCTGGCAGCACCTGCGCCAGCCAGGCCGCGGCGCTGCGGCCGGCCAACCCCACCAGCACGGCGTCGTCGCCCCCTTCGCTCAGTTGCGCCTTGGCACGCAGCACGAACATGCGCAGGCGCTTGAGGGTCGCGGGCAGCACATCGCTGCGGCAGGCCAGCCAGATCTCGTCGTGGCTGCGCTTGAAGGCCACGAAGCTCGCAAGCATGCGGCCCTTCGGCGAGCAGTAGGCGGCGAGCCGGGCCTCGCCCAGGCCCAGTCCAGTCATGTCGTTGGTGAGCTGGCCGTGCAGGAAGCTCGCGGCGTCGGCACCGGCTGCGCGGATCACTCCGCTGTGCAGCAGGCGCACGGCGCCGTCGGCCACGGAGGTGCTGGAGGGGAGAGGGGTCGACATGGCCTGATTATCATCAGCGTCGACATGAAAGTTCTCTCCCGACGATGAAGCGCGCACTGAAGCGAGGGCTGTTCCTGCTGTTGGTGCTGGCGTTCGCTGGCGGCGGTCTGGCGGCCTGGTGGCTGACGCAGCCCCTGGCGCTGGCCTCGCCCAGCGTCGAGCTGTCGGTGGAGCCGGGCACGTCGCCACGCGAGATCGCCCAGGGGTGGGTCGACGCAGGGGTCCGCGCGCCGCCGCTGCTGCTCTACGAGTGGTTCCGCTGGTCCGGCCAAGCGCGCAAGATCCGCGCGGGCAGCTACGAGATCGGCCCGGGCACCACGCCGCTCGCGCTGCTGAACAAGATGGTGCGCGGCGACGAGGCCCAGGCCACCGTGCGGCTGATCGAAGGCTGGACCTTCCGGCAGTTCCGCGCGGAGCTCGCGAAGGCCGAGGCGCTGAAGCCGGACACCGCCTCGATGAACGATGCCGAAGTGATGGCAGCGCTGGGCTCACCGGGCCGATCGCCGGAGGCTGGTTCTTCCCCGACACCTACGCCTACAGCAAGGGGGCGAGCGACCTCGCCGTGCTGCAGCGTGCCCACCGCGCGATGCAGCGCCGCCTCGAGGCGGCCTGGCTCGAGCGGATGCCCGACACGCCGCTGAAGAGCCCCGAAGAGGCCCTGACGCTGGCGTCGATCATCGAGAAGGAGACGGGCCAGACGGCAGATCGCGGCAAGGTCGCCAGCGTGTTCGTGAACCGGCTGCGCATCGGCATGCCGCTGCAGACCGACCCCACGGTGATCTACGGGCTCGGCGAGGCCTTCGACGGCAACCTGCGGCGGCGCGACCTGCAGGCCGACACGCCCTACAACACCTACCTGCGCACGGGCCTGACCCCAACACCGATCTCGATGCCGGGCAAGGCCTCGTTGATCGCGGCGGTGCGGCCGGAGACGAGCCGGGCGCTGTACTTCGTCGCCCGGGGCGACGGCAGCAGCCAGTTCAGCGAAAACCTCGCCGACCATAATCGGGCCGTGAACCGATACCAGCGCGGCGGCGGCCGCGGCGCTGCGCCATGAGCGCCGCTCCCCTCGCGCCGCCGTCCGGGCGCTTCATCAGCTTCGAGGGCATCGACGGCGCTGGCAAGTCGAGCCACCTCGATGCCGTGGCCGAGCGCTGGCAGCGCCGCGGCCTGGAGGTCGTGCGCACCCGCGAGCCGGGCGGCACACCCTCGCCGAGACCCTGAGGGATCTGGTGCTGCACCAGGGCATGGATGCGCTGACCGAGGCGCTGCTGATCTTCGCGGCGCGGCGCAACCATCTGCAGCAGTGCATCGCGCCTGCACTCGAGCGCGGCGCCGTGGTGCTGTGCGACCGCTTCACCGATGCGACCTTCGCCTACCAGGGGGCTGGCCGCGGCTTCGACCTTGCGGTGCTGACCACGCTGGAGAGCTGGGTACAGCGCGGCCCTGGCGGGCTGCGCCAACCCGACCTGACGCTGTGGTTCGACCTGGATCCGGCTGTCGCGGCGCAGCGCTTGGTGGCGGCTCGCACGCCGGACCGCTTCGAGCGGCAGGACGAGGCCTTCTTCCATCGCGTACGCGACGGCTATCGGGCACGTTTCGAGGCCCAGCCGGAGCGCTTCGTGCGCATCGACGCCTCGCAATCGCGCGACCAGGTGGCGGTGCAGATCGCAGCCATGCTGGCGGAGCGGGGCTGGTGAGCGCCAGTTCCGACGACGGGCTGCTGCCCTGGCTCGAGGCCCCGCTCGCGCAGGCGCTGCACGGCACGCGCGGTCATGCCTTGCTGCTGCACGGCATGCAAGGGGTAGGGCAGTTCGAGCTGGCACTCACGGTGGCGGCGGCCTGGCTGTGCGAAGGCGATGACCCGGCGGCGCGCCCCGGTGGCCGCGCCTGTCGGGGGTGTGCGGCCTGCCGGCTGATCGCGGCTCGCACCCATCCCGACCTGATGGTCCTGGTCCCCGAGGCACTCCAGGAGGCGCTGGGATGGTCGGGGAGCGACGAGGCCGCCGACGGCGAGGGCGGCAAGAGCAAGGCCAAGCCCAGCCGCGAGATCAAGGTCGAGGCGGTCCGCGCGGCCGTGGCCTTTGCCCAGCAGACCTCGTCGCGTGGCGGCGCCAAGGTGACGGTGATCTACCCGGCCGAACGCATGAATCCCGCGAGCGCCAACACCTTGCTGAAGACGCTGGAAGAGCCGCCGGGAAGGGCGCATTTCGTGCTGGCCAGCGCCGCGCCGCAGCGTCTGCTGCCGACGGTGCGCAGCCGCTGCCAATCCCTGCGCGTGCCGTTGCCAGCGCCCGATGTCGCGGCCGGCTGGCTGGCCGCACGGCAGGTCGCGCAACCCGAGGTGTTGCTGGCGGCGGCTGGCGGCCAGCCGCTGGAAGCGCACGAGCGGCTCGCGTTGGGGGTGGATGCACCGGCCTGGCTGCGCTTGCCGCGCGAGGTGCTGGCAGGCCAGGCCGCCACCTTGGCGACCTGGCCGCTGCCGATTGCGATCGATGCCTTGCAGAAGCTCTGCCACGATGCACTGGCGATCGCGGTCGGGGCATTGCCCCGCTACTTCCCGGCCGACGGCCTGCCGGCCGGCGGCGACGTGGCGCGACTGACCGATTGCTCCGCAGACCTGCGCCGTGCGGCTCGACACGCCGAGCATCCATGGAACGCAGGCCTCGGCGTGGAAGCCCTGGTCTTGCGGGTGCGCGCGGCGTTGCGGCCCGGCAAAGAAGGCGATGCGCAACACTCGCGCGGCCCGTCATTGGCTACACTGAAGTGATGAACGAACCGAACGCCCGGGGCCCCGCCAGCGCTGCTGCCAACAGCGCACGCCCGAGCGTGATCCAGCTCGTGTTCCGCGAGAAGGGCGCGCTGTACGCCGCCTACATCCCGCTGTTCGCCGAAGGCGGCCTGTTCGTGCCCACCACGCGCGAATACCGGCTCGGCGAGGACATCTACCTGCTGCTCTCGCTGCCCGACGACCCGCAGCGCTATCCGGTGGCCGGAAAGATCGGCTGGGTCACGCCGGCCAACGCATCGGGGGGCCGCACGCAAGGCGTCGGTGTCCGCTTTCCGACCGACGAGAAGACCCGCCTGCTGAAGGTCAAGATCGAGGAAATCCTCGGCACCTCGATCTCCTCGGCCAAGCCGACGCAGACCATCTAGCCGGCGGCCGGATCGGCCGAGTCGAAGAGGGCGGCCCGCCCGCGCCACGCCGATCATTCCGCTGAATTCCTTCTGACGAATCTGCCCGCGATGTTCGTCGACTCCCATTGCCACCTGAGCTTCCCCGAACTGCAGGCCGATTTGCCGTCCATCCGCGCTGCGATGGCGCGTGAGCGGGTCGATCGCGCCCTGTGCATCTGCACCACGCTCGAAGAGTTCGACACCGTCCATGCGCTTGCCATGGGGCACGACAACTTCTGGTGCAGCGCCGGCGTGCACCCCGACACCGAGGGCGTGCGGGAGCCCAGCGTCGCGGATCTGCTGGCGCTGGCGGCACGGCCGCGCGTCGTCGCGATCGGCGAGACCGGGCTCGACTACTACCGCCTCGGTGAGCGCAGCGTGGCCGACATGGCCTGGCAGCGCGAGCGCTTTCGCGTCCACATCCGGGCCGCGCGAGAGAGCCGCCTGCCGCTGATCATCCACACCCGCAGCGCCAGCGACGACACGCTGGCGATCCTGCGCGAGGAGGGCGCCGGCCCTGAGGGAGGCGTGACCGGTGTCTTCCACTGCTTCACCGAGACCCGCGCGGTCGCGCGCCAGGCGCTGGAACTCGGGTTCATGATCTCGTTCTCCGGCATCCTGACCTTCAAGAACGCCGCCGAACTGCGCCAAGTGGCGAGCGAAGTGCCGCTTGACCGCTGCCTGATCGAGACCGACAGCCCCTACCTCGCACCCGCACCCCACCGCGGCAAGACCAACAACCCCTCCTACGTACCGCTGGTCGCCGCACAACTGGCGCAGATCAAGGGCTGTTCCATCGAGGCCGTAGCCGAGGCGACGAGCCGCAACTTCGAGCGCCTGTTCGGCCCGGCCGTGCAGTTGCGGGAGCCTGAAAATTTCTGATAAACGACATGAAAAAGCTTCTGTATCTGCTTGTCGCTCTGTCATTTTCTTCGGCCAACGCCGGCTCTTACGACGACTTTTTCCGGGCCGTCGTCAGCGACGACAGTGCGGCGATCCGCAAGCTCGTCGCGCTCGGCTTCGACCCCAATTCGCCCGATCCCAAGGGCCAACCCGCCATCTCCCGCGCACTGTTCGCCGAATCCGCCGGTGCCGCGCTGACACTCGCGCGCCTGCCCGGCACCGACCCCAACGCCCGCAACACCGCGGGCGAGACGCCGCTGATGGTGGCCGCTCTCAAGGGGCAACCCGAGGTCGCATCGGCGCTCATCGAGCGCGGCGCGGTCGTCGACCCGCCGGGCTGGACGCCGCTGCACTACGCCGCGGCAGGCAACTCGCAGCCCGTGCTGGAACTGCTGCTGAAGCAGGGTGCCGTCGTCGATGCCCGGGCGCCGAACGGACGCACACCCTTGATGATGGCCGTGTTGCACGCCAGTGAGGACCTGATCGACGCCTTGCTGGCTGCCGGCGCGAATCCTCAGGCGCGCGAACGCAACGAACTCACGGCGGCCGACCTGGCGCAGAGGGCCGGACGCGAACGGCTCGCGTTGCGGCTCGCGGCCTTGCCGGCGCGCTGAGGACCACGGCGAGGTCTCGACCCGACAGCGTGTCATCCAAATTCCGACACGCCATTTGGCGCCGGGACGACTACGGCAGGCCACTCGGCCTGCCTACATTGGGATCATCGCCACGCCACCTTCGAAAGGGACAGCATGCTTCCGATCCAGATCACGTCGAACCCGTTCGCTTTGTTGATGGAGCCGGAAGCGGTGGTCCAGGCGATGGAGCACTCCGATCGCCTGAACCGCCTGCAGCGTCGCATCTGCCGCCCACTGGACAAGCAGACGCTGACGCCTGGCGAGGCCGACGCAGCATCCTTCGATCGCGCCGTCGAGGCCGAGCCCGAGGCAGACCCTGAGCCGTTCATCGCCACATCCTCGCGCGCTGCCGGGTTGATCTGAGCGTTCGCGAGCGCTCTCGAACGCCGCATCAGCGGTGTCGAGGGGGCCCAGAGAGGGGCTGGATCAACCCTTGGGATGACCTGAATAACCGCGCCAATGTATAACCCCGCCAGGGTTTCGTGATACCACTTATCCACATACTCAGCGTGTAGCTGAGCCGCATATCCCACTTTGCGCGCCAGATATCGAGGCCCCAGGCCCAGCCGACGCCGATGTGCGCAGCCGTGTAGAGCGGATCACCGTTGAGAAGACGCCATATGTCGCCCTCGACGGACCCAAAGAGCCAGCAGCGAACCCGGTGCCAGCGGCCTTTGACCGCCTCCATGGCCAGCCGGTCCCAGGGGTCGTAGGGCGTGAACGGGCCATCGGCCATCCGCTCCCAGGCGTCCCGAACTTGGAACGCGGGCTCAGCCATGACGCCCCCTCAGGGTTTGCCGTGGCAGTGCTTCCACTTCAGCGCGTGGCCGTTCAGATCGACCGCACCGCAGGGGCAGGGGTCCGAACGGCTCGCCGGGGCCTTGAAGGCCGGTTTCTGGGCCGGTGAGGGCGCTTCGACCGAGGCAGGGGGCCTGGGCGCCCTGCGCACACCCGGGCCATCCGGCATACGGGCATCGAGGTAGTCCCGCAGCGCGATCGCCAGGAGCGCATTCATGCTGACCCCGACGAACTCCGCATAGGCTTTGGCATCGGCCTCGACCGATTCGGGCAGACGAGCAGTGAACGCCACGAGGGCCCCCTTTCGTTTGATGTGGTATCACTTTAGCACCACCGTTCTGTCTATGAAGAAGGGGGGTGCCGATCGCCGGCTTTGTTTACTCATTGTTCTAAAGTGTCCTAGGAATAAATTTAGGCCGGTCGGCCTTCGGCCGCCCCGCCTCCCTGCGGTCGCCGGGGCGCCGCCGTCCGTCCGTCCCGGGGCGTCGCCTCGTACCTCGTCTCCCGCCCCCGTCCGTCCGTCCAGCTGCTACCCGGCCTGCCTTCGGATTGCTTACCAGGGTCACCCTCCACAGCGCTGCAACACCAGTCACTAGCCGAGAGCACGTCAGCACGCGGGTTGCACCCCCACACCGGGCTTTGCCCGCCCCCGGGAGCTTTCGCGCTCCCCCCTGCGGGGCCCCCCTTCGAACACGGCATCCGATGAAGGAGGTCAGCCACGGCCGTCTCCCAGGAGGGGCGCATTGGCAGCGCCAGAATCGGAGAGCGCCAGGACGTGGGCGAGCTGGGCGCGAAGCTCGCCGTTTTCCCGCCGGAGCGCGTTGACGTAGCCCACAGCCGCCGTGGCATCGTTGACGGCCGCGCAATGGACCGCGGAGCGACCCCAGCGGGTCAGCCAGTACAGCGCCAAGCAGGCGGAGCGCGGCGCCGACCGCGCCTTGTTCCATCGGTAGACCGTGCTCAAGCCGACCCCCAGGACCCGTGCGACACGGTGCGGCGGAGGCCGGCCAAGATCCTCGAGGATCGTTTCCCAAATTGGGAGTGCCCGGGGTGCATGGTCGATGGTGTAGAGGTTCAGCTTCATGGGAGGCGATCCCTCCCAGCCATCCTTTC
>NZ_AZND01000178.1:0-7043 GCF_000576205.1 Methylibium sp. T29
GTCGAGGCTGGCTTCGGCTGGCTGGGCCGCGTGCAGGCGCGCTTCGGCTGACGCGCCGGCCGCGGCGAGGCCTCAGCGCTTCGCCGGCGGCAGGTCGGTGCAGGAGCCGTGTGCCACTTCGGCCGCCATGCCGATGCTCTCACCGAGCGTCGGGTGCGGATGGATGGTCTTGCCGATGTCCACCGCATCGGCGCCCATCTCGATCGCCAACGCGATCTCGCCGATCATGTCGCCCGCATGCGTGCCGACGATGCCACCGCCGACGATGCGGTGCGTGGCCTCGTCGAACAGCAGCTTGGTGAAGCCTTCGTCGCGGCCATTGGCGATCGCACGACCCGAAGCTGTCCAGGGGAACAACCCCTTCTTCACCTTGACGCCGCGCGCCTTGGCCTCGTCTTCGGTCAGCCCGACCCAGGCCACTTCCGGATCGGTGTAGGCCACGCTCGGGATCACGCGCGCGTTGAAGGAGCTCGTCGCGAGCTTGGCGTCGCCGAGCACCGCGCCGGCTGCCACCTCGGCCGCCACGTGGGCCTCGTGCACCGCCTTGTGTGCCAGCATCGGCTGGCCGACGATGTCGCCGATCGCGAAGATGTGCGGCACGTTGGTGCGCATCTGGATGTCGACGGGGACGAAGCCGCGCTCGCCGACCACCACGCCGGCCTTCTCGGCACCGATCTTCTTGCCGTTGGGCGTGCGGCCGACGGCCTGCAGCACGAGGTCGTAGACGCCCTCGCTCTTCGTGCCGTCCAGGCCCTCGAACTGCACGCGGACGCCGTCCTTCGTCGCTTCGGCGCCGACGGTCTTGGTCTTGAGCATCAGATTGTCGAAGCGCGGCGCATTCATCTTCTGCCACACCTTGACGAGGTCGCGGTCGGCGCCCTGCATCAGGCCATCGAGCATCTCGACGACGTCGAGCTTCGCGCCCAGCGTGGAGTACACCGTGCCCATCTCCAGGCCGATGATGCCGCCGCCGATCACCAGCATCTTCTTCGGCTGCTGGCGCAACTCGAGCGCGCCGGTCGACGTGACGATGCGCGGGTCGTCCTTCGGCAGGAAGGGCAGCTTCACTGCCTCGGAACCGGCCGCGATGATCGCTTGCTTGAAGCGGATCGTCTGCGGCGCGCCGTCCTTCACCAGCACGACCTTCAGGTGATGTGGATCGACGAACTCGCCGCTGCCGGTCACCACGGTGACCTTGCGCATCTTGGCCATCGCGGCCAGGCCGCCGGTCAGCTTGCCGACCACCTTGTCCTTGTGGGCCTTGAGCCTCGCGAGGTCCACACGGGGCTTGCCGAAGCTCACGCCCAGGGCCTCGAAGTGCGAGACCTCGTCCATCACCGCGGCAACGTGCAGCAGCGCCTTCGACGGGATGCAGCCGACGTTCAGGCACACGCCGCCGAGCGTCGCGTAGCGCTCGACCAGCACGACCTTCAGGCCGAGGTCGGCGCCGCGGAAGGCGGCCGAATAACCGCCGGGACCGGCACCCAGCACCAGCAGGTCGCACTCGACGTCGGCACCGCCGGCGTAGCTGGCGGCTGATGGCGCCACCGCAGCCGCCGCGGGTGCAGCGACTGCCGGCGCCGCGGCAGCCGCGGACGATGCCGCCGGCTCGGCGGCCGCACTGGCCGCATCGAGCGACAGGATCACCGAGCCTCGTTGACCGTGTCGCCGACCTTCAGCTTCAGCGCCTTCACGACGCCCGCGTGCGAGGACGGGATCTCCATCGACGCCTTGTCGCTCTCGACGGTGATCAGGCTCTGGTCGGCCGCGACGGTGTCGCCCGGCTTCACCAGCAGCTCGATCACTGCCACGTCCTTGAAGTCGCCGATGTCGGGGACCTTGATATCGATCATTGCCATGTCCGCGTCCCTCTCACAGCAGCACCCGGCGGAAGTCCGCCAGGATCTGACCGAGGTAGGCGTTGAAGCGAGCCGCCGCCGCGCCGTCGATCACGCGGTGGTCCCAGCTCAGCGACAGCGGCAGGATCAGGCGTGGCTGGAAGGCCTTGCCGTCCCAGCGCGGCTCGGTGCTGCTCTTGCACACGCCGAGGATGGAGACTTCGGGCGCGTTGATGATCGGCGTGAAGTAGCGTCCGCCGATGCCGCCGAGCGAGCTGATGCTGAAGCAACCGCCGTTCATGTCGGCCGGCCCCAGCTTGCCGTCGCGTGCCTTCTTGGCCAGCTCGCTCATCTCCTGGCTGATCTGCAGCACGCCCTTCTTGTCGGCGTCCTTGATCACCGGCACGACCAGCCCATTGGGCGTGTCGGCCGCGAAGCCGATGTGGAAGTACTGCTTCAGCACGATCTGCTCGCCGTCCAGGCTGGCGTTGAATTCGGGGAACTTCTTCAGCGCCGCCACGCAGGCCTTGATCAGGAAGGCCAGCATCGTGACCTTCACGCCGGACTTCTCGTTCTCCTTGTTGAGCTGGACACGGAAGGCCTCGAGTTCGGTGATGTCGGCATCGTCGTGGTTGGTGACGTGCGGGATCACGACCCAGTTGCGGTGCAGGTTGGCGCCGCTGATCTTCTTGATGCGCGACAGGTCCTTGCGCTCCACCGCGCCGAATTTCGCGAAGTCGACCTTGGGCCACGGCAGCAGGTCGAGCCCGGCGCCGCCGCCCGCAGCGGGCGCCTTGGCGGCCTGCGCGGTGCGCGTCTCGCCGGACATCACGCCCTTGACGAAGCCCTGCACGTCCTCCAGCGTGATGCGACCCTTCAGGCCGCTGCCCCTGACCTCGGCCAGCGGCACGCCCAGTTCGCGGGCGAAGCGGCGCACCGACGGCGAGGCGTGCGGCAGATGACCCTGGGGCGCCGTCGGCTCGTGGGCCGGCAGCGCGGCCGTCGGCGCGGTGCGCTCGACCGGCTGGCTGGCCAGTGGCGAAGCCGGAGCAGCCGCAGCGGCCGGAGCGACGTCGGCCGCCTTGGCTGCGGCCGGCGCCCCGCCGGCGCCCTGCAGAACCACCACCGGCGTGCCTTTGGACACCTTGTCGCCCAGCTTGACCAGCAGCCGCTCCACGGTGCCGGCGTGCGAGGACGGGATCTCCATCGACGCCTTGTCGCTCTCGACCGTGATCAGGCTCTGCTCGGCTTTCACCGCGTCGCCGGGCTTGACCAGCAGTTCGATCACCTCAACGGCGTCGAAGTCGCCGATGTCGGGCACCACCACCTCCACCGGACCGGCGGCCACCGACGCAGCCATGGGCGCCGCTGGCGGCACCGAAGCCACGGCCGGAGCCGGGGCCGGTGCGGGCGTCGAGGCAGCGGCATCGGCCGCCTCGATCACCAGCACCACGGTGCCCTCGCTGACCTTGTCGCCCAGCTTGACCTTGAGTTCCTTCACCACGCCGGCGTGCGACGAGGGAATCTCCATCGAGGCCTTGTCGCTCTCCACCGTGACCAGGCTTTGCTCGGCCTTGATCGCGTCACCGGGCTTGACCAGCACCTCGATGACCTCGACCGCCTCGAAATCCCCGATGTCAGGGACCTTCACTTCCATCAGCGCCATGTTGTCTCCGTTCTAGGCAGATCGGCGGGAAGCCCCGCCGCCGCGTTCTTCGCTCACGCGTACAAGGGGTTGATCTTGTCAGCGTTGATCCCGTACTTCTTGATCGCCTCGGCCACCTTCGCAGCCGGCACCGTGCCCTCGTCTGCCAGGGCCTTGAGCGCGGCAACCACGACGTAGTGGCGGTTCACCTCAAAGTGTTCGCGCAGCTTGGTGCGGAAGTCACTGCGGCCGAAGCCGTCGGTCCCCAGCACCTTGTAGCTGCGGCCCTTCGGGATGAAGGCGCGGATCTGCTCCGCGTAGGCCTTCATGTAGTCGGTCGACGCCACCACCGGCCCGGCATGCGGCTCGAGCTGCTGCGTCACGAAGGGCACGCGCGGCTTCTTGTCGGCCGGGTGCAGCAGGTTCCAGCGGTCGGCGTCCTGGCCGTCGCGCGCCAGTTCGTTGAAGCTCGGGCAGCTCCACACATTGGCGGACACGCCCCAGTCCTTCTCGAGCAACTCCTTCGCGGCGATCGACTCGCGCAGGATGGTGCCGCTGCCCAGCAGGTTGACCTGCGGCGCGTCCTTCTTCTTCGACCCGCCCTCGAGCAGCAGGTACATGCCCTTGACGATCTGCGTCTCGGTGCCCGGCCTCAGGCCCGGTTGCGCGTAGTTCTCGTTGAGCAGCGTGAGATAGAAGTAGACGTTGTCCTGCTGCTCGACCATGCGCTTCAGGCCATGGTGGATGATGACCGCCACCTCGTGCGCGAAGGTCGGGTCGTAGCTGATGCAGTTGGGGATCGTGCTCGCGAGGATGTGGCTGTGGCCGTCCTCGTGCTGCAGGCCCTCGCCGTTGAGCGTGGTGCGGCCCGAGGTGCCGCCGAGCAGGAAGCCGCGCGCCTGCATGTCGCCCGCGGCCCAGCACAGGTCGCCGACGCGCTGCAGCCCGAACATCGAGTAGTAGATGTAGAACGGAATCATGATGCGGTTGTTCGTCGAGTACGACGTCGCCGCAGCGATCCACGAGCTCATCCCGCCCGCCTCGTTGATGCCTTCCTGCAGGATCTGGCCGGCCTTGTCTTCCTTGTAGTACATGACCTGGTCCTTGTCGACCGGCGTGTACTGCTGCCCCGCGGGGTTGTAGATGCCGATCTGGCGGAACAGGCCTTCCATGCCGAAGGTGCGCGCCTCGTCGACGAGGATCGGCACGGTGCGCGGGCCCAGGGCCTTGTCGCGCAGCAGCGCGTTCAGACAGCGCACATAGGCCTGCGTGGTGCTGATCTCGCGGCCTTCGGCTGTCGGCTCCATCACCGCCTGGAACACCGACAGATCGGGCACCGGCAGCTGCTCGTCGGCCTTCGGACGGCGCTTGGGCAGGTAGCCGCCGAGGGCCTTGCGGCGCTCGTGCAGATACTGCATCTCCGGCGTGTCGTCGGCCGGCTTGTAGAACGGAATGTCGTGCAGCTTGTCGTCGGGGATGGGGATGTTGAAGCGGTCGCGGAAAGCCTTCACGTCCTCGTCGACCAACTTCTTGGTCTGGTGGGCGGTGTTCTTGCCCTCGCCGATCTTGCCCATGCCATAGCCCTTGACCGTCTTGATCAGCAGCACGGTGGGCTGGCCCTTGTGGTTCACGGCCTCGTGGTAGGCGGCATGCACCTTGTGCGGGTCGTGACCGCCGCGGTTCAGGCGCCAGATGTCGTCGTCGCTCAGCTTGGACACCATCTCCAGCAGCTTGGGGTGCTGGCCGAAGAAGTGCTTGCGCACGAAAGCGCCGTCGTTGGCCTTCATCGCCTGGTAGTCGCCGTCGACCGTCTCCATCATCACCTTGCGCAGCAGGCCCTCCTTGTCGCGCGCCAGCAGCGGGTCCCAGTAGCTGCCCCAGATCAGCTTGATGACATTCCAGCCCGAGCCGCGGAACTCGCCCTCGAGCTCCTGGATGATCTTGCCGTTACCGCGCACCGGGCCGTCCAGCCGCTGCAGGTTGCAGTTGATGACGAAGATCAGGTTGTCGAGCTTCTCGCGCGCCGCCAGGCCGATGGCGCCCAGCGACTCGGGCTCGTCCATCTCGCCGTCGCCGCAGAACACCCAGACCTTGCGCTTCGATGTGTCGGCAATGCCGCGCGCGTGGAGGTACTTCAGGAAGCGCGCCTGGTAGATCGCCATCAGCGGGCCGAGGCCCATCGAGACGGTGGGGAACTGCCAGAACTCCGGCATCAGCTTCGGGTGCGGGTAGCTGGAGAGGCCCTTACCGTCGACCTCCTGGCGGAAGTTGAGCAGTTGCTCCTCGGTGATCCGGCCTTCCATGAAGGCGCGGGCGTAGATGCCGGGCGAAGAATGGCCCTGGATGTAGAGCAGGTCGCCGCCGTGCTTGCCGCCCTGGTCGGTGTCGTCGGCGTGCCAGAAGTGGTTGAAGCCGGCGCCGAACATCGTGGCCAGCGAGGCGAAGCTGGAGATGTGGCCGCCGAGGTCGCCGCCGTCGGCCGGGTCGAGGCGGTTGGCCTTGACCACCATCGCCATCGCGTTCCAGCGCATGTAGGCGCGCAGCCGCTCCTCGATGTCGATCTGCCCCGGACTGTGCAGTTCCTGGCCGGCCGGGATGGTGTTGACGTAGGGCGTGGTGGCCGAGAACGGCATGTCGATGCCGGCCTGGCGCGCCTCGTCGATCAGGCGCTCGAGGAGGAAGTGCGCGCGCTGCGGACCCTCGCTGTCGATCACGGCGGCCAGCGCCTCCAGCCATTCGCGCGTTTCCTGCGCGTCACTGTCGTTGGCGGCCGAACGGCCAAAGGATTCCGGCAATGCAGACATGTCTTGTCTCCTTGGATCGGGTGCTGTGGCGCGCCCTGGGCTGATGCTCGATTTCAGTATTGCATAGTCGTCTTATTTTTTCAAATGGTGCCAGTTGATTTCTTATTGTGGAATTTACTTAGCCATCCGCCAACCAACATCCCCCGGGATGGGAGCTTCCTGCGACGCCGAATTCACTCTGGCACCGATAATCCGCCGATGACGCCCCATCCACCCGACTCGACCCTCGATCCGCCACCCAAGGCGCATCCGCGGCGGCTGTTCTGGGCCTGGTGGAAAAGGCAGTCGCCGGCCCACCAGGACCGCTTCGCCACGTTCGCGCCCCTGTTGTCGGTACTGCTGTTCCTCGCGGCGATCATCACGGCCTTCTGGTACCTGCGCAACGAGGAATTCGAGCGGGAGCAGGAGTCGGTCAAGCGCGACACCGAGATCGCCCAGCAGCAGATCCGCCTGCGGCTGATCGAGAACCAGGAACAACTGGTGCGCATGGCCCGCGAGGTCGCCACCCGCGCCATCGACCTCGACGAATTCCTGGGCCAGGCAGTGAGCTTCGCGCGCGAGCGCCCCGAGGTCGTGAGCCTGAGCTGGATCGATGCCGACCAGAGCGTCAAGGCGCGCCACCTGTCGCCCAATCACCCGGCCGACCTGATGCGCTGGACGGAGCCTTCCGCACCGGCCGCCTCCGCGGCCGAGCCGCAGCCGCCGGCCGGTACCGCTGCTGCGGCCGCCCTTCGCGGCGAGCCGGCCTGGCCTTCG
>NZ_AZND01000179.1:0-7028 GCF_000576205.1 Methylibium sp. T29
CGCCTGCACCAGGCCTTCGGCGAGCGCGTCCCGTGGCCACACCGCCTCGACCGCCCCGAGCCGCGCGTAGTTGTCGACGCCGGGCCCGAAGATCGCCGAGCTGCGGCAGAGCTCCTGCAGCGCCTCGATCGGGATCTGCGTGATGCGCGCCATGGCCGGCAGTGCCATCACGCGGATCTGCGCGTCGGCCAGCGCATAGGTGCGGTCGGCGATCATGCCGAGCGCGAGGAAGCCGCCGCTGACCGCCTCGCCGTACACCAGGCTCAGCAGCCGGTGGCCGCGGCTGCGCGCGACCTCGAAGCACTTGGCCAGGTGCGCCAGATAGCCGCCGTTGCCGAGCAGCTCGTCGCGCCGCGACAGCTGCTGGCCCTGGGTGTCGACCAGCATCAGGATCGGCCGGCCGGGATGCTCGCGCACCACCTGCAGCACCCGGGCGGCCAGCGCATGCGCGAGGTCGACGCCGATCGCCGCGTGCTCGCGGGTGCCCACCACCGCCACCGGCCCGTCGGCCGTGCGCCCGCTGCCCCACAGCAGCAGGCCTTCGGCGCGCACGTCGTGGCCGCCGGGAAACAAGCCGTCGCACAGGGCCAGTGCGGGGCTGCGGACCTCAGACATCGCTGCGCTCCTTCACGCGGTCGGCGAGGGCGGTGAAGGCCTCGGTGTCGAGCAGCGGCAGCTGCCGCGGCTCGGCCACACCCAGGCCCGACCAGATGTCGACGGCATCGGGCGCCGCGCCGAAGCGCTCGAGCCGGCGGCCGAGCGCCGCGTGCTCGCGCTCCACCGCCTCCAGCGTCAGCGGTACCGGCCGGTCGAAGAAGGCGGCGACCGCCTGCCGCAGATCGTCCATCGTGTCGCGCGCAAAGCCGTCGGCCTCGCCGATCAGGTAGCGGTGCTTGCCGCCCATCGTGCGCCACACCAGCGCGCGGTCCTTGGCGTCGAACTCCTCCACGCCCTTCTGCGATTCGATCACCTCCGGCCCCGACACCGAGAGCCGGCCTTCCTCGGTCATCACGATGTGGTCGCAGCAGCGCGCCACGATGCCCAGCCCGCCGTAGCAGCCGTTGGCCCCGCCCGAGACCACGATCACCGGCACGCCGGCGGCGCGCGCGGAGAACACCGCGCGCTGGATCTCCGAGATCGCGATCAGCCCCGCATTGGCCTCGTGCAGCCGCACGCCGCCGGTGTCGAGCAGCAGCACCACCGCGGCCGGCCGGTCGCGCGCGGCGCGTTCCAGCAGGCCGGTGAGCTTGGCGCCGTGCACTTCGCCGACCGAGCCGCCCATGAAGCCGGGCTCCTCGGCCGCGAACAGCACCGGCCGGCCGGCCAGCGTGGCGCGGCCGATCATCACGCCGTCGTCCAGCGCACGTGGCTGGCCGAGCTGCTCGAGGTGCGGGCTGACGATGCGCTGCGACGGCGGCAGCCATTCGTGCACCGAGCCGGCGTCGAACAGGCCGCGCACGCGCTGGCGCGCGTTGGCTTCGTAGAAGCTGCGCGCGGCCTGCGGCGACAGCACGGCGGCGGCGTCGGGGCGTTCGCTGCTCATCCGCGCAGCTCCTCCATCGCCTGCGCCAGGCGCAGCGCCACCACCGAGGGGGTCGCGCCGGCATCGTTCACGGTGACCAGCAGGTTGCCGACGCGGTGTCGCGCGGCGAAGTTCGCCGCCACCGCCTGCCAGGTGTCGGTGTAGCCCTCGATCGAGGTGTCGATGACGAAGCGCAGGCGGCCGTCGAGCGCCTTCGGCTCGAGCAGCGCCTCCATGTTGCCGGAGCTCACCACGCCGGCCAGCGCGGGTGCCTGCCCGGCCGGCAGCGGCTCGAAGGGGCCGAACTCGTATTCAAGGTGTTCCATCGCGCACGACGCTCGTTCACCAGTTGCGGAAACGGTTGGGCGGGTCGTAGAGCCCGCCGGACCAGCGCACCAGGTCCTTGATCGACTTCGCGGCCAGCAGGTCACGCGTGGCGAGGCGCGGGTCGATGTCCAGGTCCTCGGGCCGCTGGATGATGCCCTGGCGGCGCAGCGCCTCGACCGCGAGCGGGTCGCGCGCCAGCCCCACCGGCGTGTAGCCGGCCACGCCGCGGATCGCCTGCTCGCGTTCGGCCAGCGTGTTGCAGCGGTGCAGGTGGGCGATGCCTTCCTCGGTGACGATGTGGGTCACGTCGTCGCCGTAGATCATCACCGGCGGCAGGTCCAGGTCGAAATCCTCCTGCAGCTGCCAGGCGTCGAGCCGCTCGACGAAGGTCGGCTGCATCTTCTCGCGGAAGGTCTCGACCAGCTGCACCACCAGCTTGCGGCCGCGCGGCATGGCCGACATGCGCGAGGCGGCGCTCTCCTCGCCGGCCTTCAGCCAGCCGGGGCTGGCGTGGCGCCGGCCGCGCGACTCCGAGCCGAAGTTGGGCGCGCCGCCGAAGCCGGCGATGCGGTTGAGCGTGGCGGTGGAGGAGTTGCCCTCCAGGTCGATCTGCAGCGTGGAGCCGATGAACAGGTCGACGTAGTGGCCGGCGAGCTGGCAGAACACGCGGTTCGAGCGCATCGTGCCGTCAGGGCCGTTGAAGAACACGTCGGAGCGCTCCTCGATGTAGCGCTCCATGCCGAGCTCGGAGCCGGCGCAGTGGATGCCCTTGACGAAGCCGGCCTCGATCGCCGGGATCAGCGTCGGGCAGGGGTTGACCGTCATGTAGCTGCAGATCTTGTCCTTCAGCCCCAGCGAGGCGGCATAGGTCGGCAGGATCAGCTCGATCGCCGCGGTGTCGAAGCCGATGCCGTGGTTCAGGCGGTTGATCTCGTAGGGCGCGTACAGGCCCTTGATCACCATCATGGCCATCAGCACCTGGATCTCGCTGATCTGCGCCGGGTCGCGCGTGAAGATCGGCTCGATGTAGTGCGGCTTCGGCGAAGGCACCACGAAGCTCACCCAGCCGGCAGGCACATCGACGCGCGGCACGCGCTCGACGATCTCGTTCACCTGGGCGATCACGATGCCGTTCTTGAAGGCCGTGCCTTCCACCACCGCCGGTGTGTCCTCGGTGTTGGGGCCGGTGTAGAGGTTGCCCTCGGCGTCGGCGCTCTGCGCGGCCACGAAGGCCACCTGCGGCGTCAGGTCGACGAAGTAGCGGCTGTAGAGCTCGAGGTAGGTGTGGATCGCGCCGACCTCGATGCGGCCCTCGTTGATGAGCCGCGCCATGCGCACGCCTTGCTCGCCCGAGTAGCAGAAGTCCAGTTTCGCGGCGATGCCGCGTTCGAACACGTCGAGGTGCTGCGGCAGCGCGAGGTTGGACTGCACGATGTGCAGCCCGTTGACGCGCGCCGGGTCCACCTTGGCGAGGCAGGCCGACAGGAAGTCGGCGTGCTTCTGGTTGTTGCCCTCGACGCAGAGGCGGTCGCCCGGCGTCAGCACCGCTTCCAGCAGGTCGATCGCCCGCTCGGCCGGGACGAGCTTGTCCAGCCCCTGCGCCCGGGCCGCCGCCAGGCGCTGCCGCTTCTGCTCGGCGCCGCGGTTCCAGCTCTTCGTCATTCAGCGTCGTCCTTCGCGCGATCCATCTCTCTCCACGGCGCCAGCGTAGCCGGCTTCAGCTGTCGACTGTGATGTGCGCGTCCTTGATCACGCGGCCCCACTTCTCCATTTCCGACTTCACCAGCGCGGCCACCTCCTGCGGCGTGCGCGGGCCGATGTCGTCGTTGCCCAGCTTCTCCAGCTCGCGGATCAGCTCGGGATCGACCAGCGAGGCCTGCAGTTCCTTCTGCAGCCGCGCGGAGATCGGCGCCGGCAGGTTGGCCGGGCCGACGATCGAGAACCACAGCACCGCCTCGTAGCCGGCGAGGCCCTGCTCGGCCACGGTGGGCACGTCGGGCAGCGCCTTCGAGCGCTTCGACGAGGTGACGCCCAGCGCCTTGACCTTGCCGGCCGAGATCATCTGCAGCGACGGGCCGATGGTGGCGAACATCACCGGGATCTGGCCGCCGACCAGGTCGGTCAGCGCCGGGCCGGCGCCGCGGTAGGGCACGTGCGCCATCTTCACGCCGGCCTGCGACTTGAACAGCTCGCCGGCCAGGTGGTGCACCGAACCGACGCCCGAACTGGCGTAGTTGTACTTCTCCGGATCGGCCTTCGCCAGCGCGATCAGTTCCTTGATGTTGTTGGCCGGCACGCTGGGGTGCACCAGCACCGCGAGGCCGGTCGCGCACACGTAGGACAGCGGCGTGAAGTCCTTCGTCGGGTCGTAGGCCAGCTTGCGCAGGTGAGGCACCACGGCCATCGGGCCGGTGTCGGTCAGGCCGATCGTGTAGCCGTCGGCCACCGACTTGGCCACGAACTCGGCCCCCATCGACGCGCCGGCGCCCGGCTTGTACTCGAATACCATCGGCTGGCCCAGCCGCTGCTCGAGCTGCCGCCCCACCAGGCGGGCGGTGGCATCCGTCGAGCCGCCGGTGCTGTAACCGATGACCAGCTTGATGGGCTTGGACGGCCAGCTCTGGGCCCACGCCGCCATCGGCATCGCCAGGCCGGCCGCGCTGCTGCCCAGGCAGGCCAGCACCTCACGTCGATTGAACTTCATCCGGGTCTCCTCTGAAGGGTTCGAGCGGCAGGACCGGGCGGTCCGGCAGGGCATTTCGCCTCTTGCACACCAATAATATGTTAGTGATGTAGTAGTTGCATGAGGGAAAGCCCGCGAGCGGCGGCGGGCCCGCCGGGGCGCCGCGCCGCGATGCAGGCACCGAGCTTGCATGACTCGCCGCGCGCTTCGCCCCTCCACCGTTCGCTGCCCGGGAGCCTGCCATGCCCAAGTTCTTGCGTTCCCTGTTCGGCCAGGTGGTGCTGGCCCTCGTGCTGGGCGTGCTGCTGGGCCTGCTGTGGCCCGAGACGGCGGTGAAGCTCAAGCCGCTGGGCGATGCCTTCATCAAGCTCATCAAGATGATCATTCCGGTGCTGGTGTTCTGCGTCGTGGTGCATGGCATCGCCGGCGCGGGCGACCTGAAGCGCGTGGGACGGGTTGGCGTGAAGGCGCTGGTGTACTTCGAGGTCGTCACCGCGGTCGCGCTGGCGCTCGGGCTCGCGCTAGGCTACCTGTTTCAGCCGGGGGTCGGCATGAACGTGGATCCCACCACACTGGACGCCAAGGCCATGAGCGCCTATGCGGACAACGCCAGCAAGCTCACCGGCGGCGGCACCGTCGAGTTCCTGCTGAAGCTGATCCCGACCACCGTGGTCGCCGCCTTCGCGACCGGCGACGTGCTGCAGGTGCTGCTGTTCGCGGTGCTGTTCGGCTGCGCGCTGGCGCTCGTGGGCGAGAAGGGCCGTGCCGTGGCCGGGCTGATCGACGAACTGTCGCTGGTGCTGTTCAAGATCATGGGCTGATCATCAAGCTGGCGCCGCTGGGGGTGCTGGGCGCGATCGCCTTCACGGTCGGCAAGTACGGTGTCGGCTCGCTGAAGCAACTGGGCCTGCTGGTCCTGCTGTTCTACGGGGCGGTGGTGCTGTTCGTCGCGGTGGTGCTGGGCGGCATCATGCGAGCCTCGGGCTTCAGCCTGTGGAAGCTGCTGCGCTACCTGCGCGAGGAACTCGCGGTGGTGTTCGCCACCACCTCGTCCGACAGCGTGCTGCCGCAGATCATGGCCAAGCTGCGCCACATGGGCATCCGCGATTCGACCGTGGGCCTGGTGATCCCGACCGGCTACTCCTTCAACCTGGACGCGTTCTCGATCTACATCACGCTCGCCGCGGTGTTCATCGCCCAGGCCACCAACACGCCGATCACGATGACCGACCTGCTGACCATCCTGGCGATCTCGCTGGTGACCAGCAAGGGCGCGCATGGCGTGCCCGGTTCGGCCATCGTGGTGCTGGCCGCCACGCTGCAGGCCATCCCGGCGATTCCCGCGATCGGGCTGGTGCTGGTGCTTTCCGTCGACTGGTTCATGGGCATCGCGCGTGCGCTCGGCAACCTGATCGGCAACTGCGTGGCGACGGTGGCGGTGGCCGCCTGGGAGGGCGACATCGACCGCGAGCGGGCGCACAAGGTGCTGGACGGTGAGGCGGTGCCGGCGCACGACGTGGCGGGCGCGCCGGGTGTGGCGGTAACGGCGTCCTGAGTTGATACGGAGCACAGGCGGTCCGGCCTCGGCGTGTGCGCCGCGCCGGTCCGCTGTGTTGCGTTCGTGTCCCCCGGCGTCGGCCTGATCGGCCGCCGCCTCCTCCTCTACCGCACTCCACACAGCGGACCGTCACGGCGCTTCGATACACCGCGGTGTGCCTGGGTTGAAGGCCTTCGAGCACCACGGTGATGTGTGCTGACCGGGACGTCGGGTGAATGGCGGAGTGAGGTAGAGGAGGAGGGGACGGCCATGAGGCCGGCACCGGGGGACACGAACGCAGGCGTTCACCCGGCGGCCCGGTCAGCAGCGCTCAGCCAACAACAGATCCCGTGGCTTGCAGCAACTGCGCCACCGCTGCGATCGCCAGCACCGCGGGCTCCTTGCCGGTGATCCCGGGGAGGCCGATCGGGCAGGTCAGGCGGGCGATCGCGGCGTCGGACACGCCGCGCTCCTGGAAGCGATGCACGAAGCGTGCGCGCTTGGTGCGGGAGCCGATCAGCCCGCAGTAGGCGAAGTCGCCGCGCCGCAGTACGGCTTCGGTGATGCGCAGGTCGAGGTCGTGCTCGTGGGTCAGCACCAGGTAGCAGGCGCCGGGCGGCGCCTGGGCCACCTCGGCCTCGACCGCGTCGACGCACAGCGCCTGTACGTGCGGCGGCAGCGGCGCCAGCGCCGCGAAGGCGTCGAACTCGGCTTCGCGCTCGTCGATCCACTGCACGCGGCAGTCGATGCTGGCCAGCAGCGCCACGATCGCGCGGCCCACGTGCCCGGCGCCGTAGAGCTGCAGATGGAAGCGTGGCACGGTCTCGGGCCAGGCCGCCAGCGACGCCGCGTCGAGCGGCGCATAGCGCAGCGTGACCTCGCCACCGCAGCACTGGCCGAGCGAGGGGCCGAGCGCGAGCGTCTGCTCGCGCGGCGGCTCGTCGCCGCGCGTCGTGCAG
>NZ_AZND01000180.1:0-7021 GCF_000576205.1 Methylibium sp. T29
GTGCCCGGCGGCAGCGCCGCTCGGGTGGATCGTCGGCATCGGGCCGGCGGCGGCGCCGGGCCGTCCCACACCATCTGGTGCATGGTGGACTCGGCTCGATGTGCCAGCCGGCCGGCGCCGGTCCGGACCAGCCGGCGCAGTACAAGGGCTCACCGCTGGCGCAGTGCGGCGCCAGCGCGGCGAAGTCGGGGCGCTGCAGGTCCGCGAACCCAACGATCGGCGAGAAGCCCGGCGCATAGCGCCGCGCCGTGTCGCCACCGACCGACCAGCGCGACTGCGGCCCGGACAGCGTGTGCCAGGTGATGTTGTCCAGCAGATCGGCGTTCATGGGGCGGTGCGGCTCAGCGCGACTCCGACAGCGCGAGGTTCGCGCCCAGCCCGGCGAAGCAGCCGGCGAAGCCGCGGCGCAGCCAGTCCTGCACCCGCGGCGACTCGAGCACCACGCCGCGGAAGGCGTCGGCCAGCAGCCCGTAGACGACGAACACCGCGAAGGTCATCGCCATGAACACGCCGCTGAGCACCAGCATCTGCGCCAGCGGCGAAGCAGCGTCCGCTGCCACGAACTGCGGCAGGAAGGCCAGGAAGAAGATCGTGAGCTTGGGGTTCAGCGTGTTCAGCAGCGCGGCCCGCGTGACCAGGCTGCGCATCGGCAGCGGTGCGGCGGTGGCGTCCCGGTCGACGGCGAACGCCCCGCGGTCGCGCCAGGTGGTCCAGGCCAGGTAGAACAGGTAGGCGACCCCGGCGAACTTGAGTGCCTGGAAGGCGAGAGCGCTGGTGTGCATCACCGCCGACAACCCCAGCATCGAGGCCAGCAGGTGCGGCACGATGCCCGCGGTGCAGCCCAGCGACGCATAGACGCTGGCGCGCCGGCCCTGCGCGAGCCCGGTGGACACGGTGAAAACGACCCCGGTGCCGGGGATCAGCACGACGATGAGCGAGGTGACGAGGAACTGCAGCGTGATCAAGCGTCGGTCTCCTGGGCGTGGTCTTGTTCGTCGTCAGCCGGGGCAGTGCTTGTCGCCGGGCGCGCGGCGGTAGAGCGTGAATTCGGCCTGCGTGTCGAGGTCGCGGTAGCGGTGGGTGAGCGCATCGATCGCAACGATGTCGGTGCAGTAGCGCTGGCCCGGGCGCAGCCAGAAGTTCTCGCTCGCGGCGGTGACGGTGTAGCACATGCGGGCGCCGCTGATGTCGACCCGGCCGGCGCCGTGGAAGGGGCGCGGGTCGTCCTCGGTGCGACCGCAGGCCTCGAAGCGGCCATCGGCATGGAACTCGTCCCAGGCCCAGCAACTGCGCCCGCCATCCTCGGAGTTGCACCACAGGCCCAGCAGGGCGCGGTGCAGCGTGGCGTCCTGCGCTACCGACGGCAGCGGGAACAGCGGCAGCAACATCGACAACAGCAGCAGTTGCCACCGCACCATCGCCCGCCGCCGCGTCGGCACGCGGAACCCTGGCGCGGAACGCTGCCACGTCGCGGCGGACGGTCGGATCGGCTTCATCGGAGGGTGGCGTTGTAGAACATGGCCGGTGCCCGAGGCAAGTGCCGACCGCCTGCTGGCCATCAGCGGGCCGGCCTGCCGCCGCCGCGCAGCCACGCGGCCAGCAGCGGTGCGAACAGCGTGAAGACCAGCACGGCCGGCCACAGGTTGCCGTCGCCGAAGCGGTACGCGGCGAACAGCTCGGGCCAGGACCTGCCCTGCACCATGCGGCCGAAGCCGAACTCGAAGCCCAGCGCGAGCAGCAGCCAGAGCAGGCCCATGCCGAGCCATTGTGTGCGGTCCAGCGGGCCCAGGCGCGGGATGCAGGCGAGCGCCACCGCCAGGATGCACGCACACAGCAGCAGCCCGCTCAGCACCAGCGCGGCCGGCAGGCCGAGGCGAGGAACGAGCACCAGTTCGCGCAGCCCGCCGTTCAAGAAGGCCAGCGCCAGGATCGCCAGCCAGGCGAGCAGGGCGCCGCGCAGCGGCAGGCGGCGCGCGGGCATCCGGTCGCCCCGGCCTCAGGCGAACAGCCAGCGCCGCAGCAGCCGGGTGTAGCGCGGCATCACCACCCAGACCATCAGGCTGACCACGATGCCGGTCACCGCCAGCATCGTCAGCGGCGGGTGGCCCGCCAGGCCCAGCGCGCTCAGCACCGGCGCAACGAGCAGCGGCACCAGCAGCACCAGCGGGTAGATCGCCGACCACGTGACCAGCGCCTGCTTCCAGCGCACCGGCAGCTGGGCCTTCGCGCCGGCCGGCGTGAACCAGAAGTCCAGCCCGCTGCGGATGAAGAAGTCGTCGCCGCTCTCCAGCAGCGGGGACACCGCCTCGATCAGGCGCCTGCGGTCGGCCGAGGCCATCCAGGCCTGCAGGTGCTCGCAGGTGTCGAAACGGATGATCACCGTGAACGTTTCGGTGAGTCCGGGGATGGGGCGGATGACGTGCCAGTCCAGGTGCCCCGGCGCGGCCCGGCTCAACGGGGCGATCTCGGCCATCCAGCGCTCGTAGTCGGCCTGGCGGTCGTGGCGCACGCGATGGCTGATGACGGCGGTGGCGCCGGTGTCGTCTCGGGCGCCGGCGTCGGCGCCACCGTCGGCATCGGGACAGGCAGGCGGGGTGTCGCGGCTCATGGTGGGCGGGTGTGGCATCGGTGGAGGGGTGGCCAGCCGGCGCTCAGGCCTTGGGCGCCAGCAGGAACGCGAGCCCCAGCGCGGCCATGCTCGCACCCAGCGCCCAGCGTGTGGTGGGCGACTCGCGCGACAACCGGCCGCGAGCGAGGCCCATGCACACCAGCCCCGCGATGAGCGGCGACAGGCCCAGCAGCCACAGCGACACGCCGCTGAAGACGAACTGCCGCGGCGGCTCCCGCGTGGGCAGCGCGACCCCGCCGCCGAACAGCACGACGAGGCCCAGCGCGGCCAGCGCGGCGCCGAACAGGTAGGTGATCAGCAGGGTGGGGCGCAGCATGGTGCGGATGATGCCGTCACCGCAGGCAGAACGGCGCCGGAGGCACCGAAGACCCGTCGCCCGCCATCAGCGCCCGCGCCGGACCTGGAAGGCGCCGAGGCCCATCAGGCGACCGCCGGCCAGAAGCTGAAGAAGAACAGCAGCCCGGGCCCGATGGGGTTGGGGTTCGGATCGGGCCACAGGCCCACCGCCGCGAGCAGCACGATGGCGAGCAGCGGGCTCCAGCCCAGCACGGCCAGCCAGAAGCCGATGCGGAACCAGCGGTTGGCGAGGTAGGTGCGCATCGATCGTTCACGTCGACATGACTTGCATCATGACGCGCAGTATCGGGCTGCTCGCCCTCCGTGCCTACAATGCCTCGATGACCATCGGCCGCCGGCTCCGAGCCCTCACGCTGTGGATCGCGTGCTGCGCGATCCTGCTGGGCGGACTCGCGCCGACGCTGTCGCATGCGTTCGCCGCCGACGTTCCCGCGGGCTGGGTCGAGGTCTGCAGCGTCACCGGCTCGAAGCTGGTTCGTGTCGATGCCGGCGACACGCTGGGTCCGGATGCCGCGGACCTGTCGGACCCGGGCGGGTCGCGCGCTCATGCGCTCGAGCATTGCCCCTACTGCTCCACGCACACGGCCGTGCCGGGACTGCCGCCCGCCGCCCCGGCAGACCTGATCCTCGACGTGCGGGAGCACCGCGTTCCTGCGCTGTTCCTGGCCGCGCCGCGAACCCTGTTCGCCTGGGCCATTGCCCAGTCCCGCGCTCCCCCACTGAAGACCTGAACGTCGAACCCCGGCAGCGCAGCGCGTGAGCGTCGCGTTCCGGCCTCGCCTTCGTTCACCCACCCGCGGTCAGGCCGACCGCACGCGGCGCGCACTGACGCACTTCAACAATCCGACCTATCGAAAGGATCTGCCATGCATGTCAAACCCTCCATCGCCGCCGCACTGTTGTGCGGTGCCCTGGCCACTGCCGCGTCGGCCCAGGTCGCCGTCCAGGACGCCTGGGTTCGCGCAACGGTGCCGCAGCAAAAGGCCACGGGCGCCTTCATGCAGCTCACCGCGGCGCAGGACAGCCGGTTGGTTTCGGTCCAATCGACCGTCGCGGCCCTGGTCGAACTGCACGAGATGAGCATCCAGGACGGCGTGATGAAGATGCGCGAGATCCCGGGACTGGCCCTGCCGGCAGGCAAGGCCGTCGACCTGAAGCCCGGCAGCTATCACGTCATGCTGATGAACCTCAAGCAGCAGATGAAGGCCGGTGACAGCGTGCCGCTCACGCTGGTGTTCGAGGACAAGACCGGCAAGCGCGACACTGTGGAGGTCAAGGCCGAAGTGAGGGCGCTCGGGACCCAGCCCGCGAAGCAGGACGGGCACGGCGGTCACAAGCATTGAGCCTGGGGCCGCGGTGCGCCTCGTCAGTCGGGGATCTGCGGCTCCACCAACTGGGCCAGCTGGGCGAGCGATTCCTGCCAGCCCAGGTAGCACATCTCGAGCGGAATGACCTCGGGGATGCCCGCCTGCGTGATGCTCACGTCGGTGCCGCAGAGCACCGGCTTCAGCGACACGGTCACCTCCATGACACCGGGCAGGTTGGGGTCGTCGAACGTGTCGGTGTAGCGGATCCGCTCGTTCGGCACCAGCTCCAGGTACTCACCACCGAACGCGTGGCTGTTGCCCGACGTGAAGTTGCTGAACGACATGCGGAAGCTGCCGCCGGCGCGCGCCTCCAGGTGGTGGACCTTGCACGTGAAGCCGTACGGAGGCAGCCACTTGCTCAGGGCATCGCCGTCGAGGAAGGCGCGGTAGACCTTCTCGGGCGGGCTGCGGAGAACGCGGTGAAGGCGGACGGTGTGGTCGGACATGGGGTGACCTCGCTGTTCATCGGTGCCCGGCCCGAACGCCTGGCGGAGCGTCTCTCAGAAAGACCGGAAGATCCATCACCGGTGGGCGGGATTCTGCCCGGTAGAGCATCTCCGCGACGTAGCCGCGGTGGTAGGTCTTGTGATTGACGATGTGGAGAAGCATCTCGCCCCGCGTCATCGACCCGGCGCCGCCGTCGACGAACGCGAACGAGACCACCTCCTCGTGCGCTTCGTCCGAAAGCCGGTCGGCGTACCCGACGTACCAGTCGTCCACGGCCGCTTGCGCCGCCTGCAGGGCATCGAGCGGGAGCAGCACCTCGGGCGTGCGGGAACCAAAGCCATGCGGCTCGTGCTGGAGGTGGGCCTTCCAGATCAGGTCGATGTGGTGCGCGTGGTTGAGCGTGCCGAGCATGCGCCCCAGCGAGGAAGCTGCGCCCGGCGTGTTGCCGTTGGCCGCGAAGCCGCTCAAGGCCATGAACAGGCGGGCATTCGCCCAGGCGCTGTAACGCGTGAGCATCCGGACAGGGCGGGTGAGCGGCATCGTGGGGGTCCCGACGCGCGGGTTCAGCGGCTGCCCGCGCCGCGCCCGTAGCCCTTGACCGCTGCCCAGCCGAGCACCGCGAAAAGCGCGAGAACCAGGCCTTGGGCCGCTGCAAACGCCGGGGCGGCAGGGGTCGGCGCCAGGAGGGCCAGCGCCGGCGTCTTCTGCAGCAGCTGGGCCAGAAGCACAAAGACGTTCAGATAGAGCGCCACGACGCTGAGCACCACGAAGGCTCGGCGCCAGCCCCCTTCAAGATGCTTCCAGTACACCGCGGCCAAGGCGCCCAGCAGGACGACCAGCGACAACGCCCCCACGATGTGGGACGGCAGCAGCGCGACGAACGGAAAGCCGAACCCGGTGAGGCTCGTCAACAAGGTCGTCGCCAGGAACAGTCCCACCCAACGCGAGAAGCGGACACCGGCGATCAAGCCCCCCACGACGACCAGGCCGGAGAAGATGCCGACCAGGCTGAGCAGCACGTGGACGAGCAGGTAGGTCTTGGGATCGACGGGCATGTGAATCTCCTCGTTGAAGAAAACTTGCGACGATGTGCGTGCGACTCAGGGGAGTGCGGATGCCACCACGAGGGCCATCCAGGGCGCCACAAGCAAAACGGTGGCCCAGAGCCATCGGATGCCCATGCTCGCCACCGCATTCAAGACGGGAAGCAGACCGAAGGCGACGAAGTGGCCGCGATGGTGCCGATGCATGGGGATGGCAAGGCCTCAGATTCGATCCAGACGGTCCGCGAAGGTGGGGCGCCGGGGCAGAAACCGGGGAAATGTACTACCCCATACCTGGGTTCGGGCCAGGTGCCACGCCGTACTTCAACCCAGAAGACTCGACAGGTCATCAGCGGCTTGACTCGCGGGAAGCCTCTGCAAAGGCTCAGGCAAGATCCGGCGCGAAACTCCAGACGACTGATCGGGGTTGAACCGATGCGCAAACTGGGCCGCCATCGGCCATCGTGCCGACAACGCGAGCCTCGATGACCCCCTCAGAGGTAGAGAGTACCGCCTCGACGATCTGCCTGGGAATGGAAGCCAGCTTCAACTTCGCGCGACGTGTCCATCCTGAGTTCGCCTGGCCCGCGAGGGTGCCGGAGTTGATGTAGACGAAGCGGTCCGACGGCGGCCCCTGTGCAAACTCACCCACGAAATTGACAGATCCCTCCAGCAGCGGCGAACCCAGGCGAAGCGAGAGCTCGAACTGGATGCCTCGTGCTGCCCAGGCAACGGCTCCAGCAACTCCGACCGACCGCGTTGCACGGCGAACTGAACGCCAGACGGCGGATCCACGACGAGGATCCGCATTCGGATGGACTGCTCAGGTTTGGCTTTGCGCACGAAGAGGCTCAGTTGTTTGACGTTGGGTTAGACGGCGTCGTCACGCGTCCGCTTGAACGAAGGGTCAGGCGCCACTTTACGCAGCGCCTGAACGGCGTGCATAGCTGACCGTGAGCATTTCCCACTGATGGCCTTCGGGCTCGTTCCAGTAAACCATTCTTCCGCCGTAGTCCGTGTTGATCTTCCGATCCGTCGGACCTCGAACCTGGCTTCTGTAGCAATGCCTGCGTCTCGCAAGCGCCGAAGGATTTGATCGAATTCTTCTTCTGATACTCGGAAGCAGAAGTGCTCGACCGGAAAGGCTTCTTCCGTCTGAATGAAGTCCAGCGTTAGGG
>NZ_AZND01000181.1:0-6945 GCF_000576205.1 Methylibium sp. T29
CCAGGCGGCAGCGGCGCCAGCGGCCGTTCCAGCTGGGCCAGGCTCTCGATGCCGCACAGGCCGCAGCCGGTGCGACCGGCCAGCGCGCGGCGCCTTGCCTTCAGGCGTGCCATGCAGCGCGCGGCGATCTGCAGCTTCAAGGTGATGCCCTCGGGCGACTCGACCGCCTCCAGGCCGTGCAGCTCGCCGGGCGCGTCGAGCAGGCCCTCGCTCAAGGCGAAGCCGAGGGCGAAGTCCTCCAGGTCCAGCGGCGTCGCCAGCATCACCGCCTGCGCGACGCCGTTGAACTCGAGTGCCACCGGCCGCTCTTCGGCCACCCAGTCGGGTCCGTCGAAGGCGGCGCCGCCGCGCACGCCCGCGACCGTCCGCCGCTGGGCGCCGCCGGCGTGCAGCGGGCCGTCGGCCATCCTCATGGCTTCTTCGCGCCGGCGAGGGCCGGCTCGGCCTTGTGCCGTTCGGCGAGCAGGCGCTCCTGCACCTCGGTGAAGCGGCTGTAGGCCTTCTGCCAGCCCGAAGGCTGCATCACCGGCAGCACCTGCACCGCGGTCACCTTGTACTCGGGGCAGTTGGTGGCCCAGTCGGAGCTGTCGGTGGTGATGACGTTGGCGCCCGACTCGGGGAAGTGGAAGGTCGTGTAGACCACGCCGGCCTGCATGCGGTCGCTGACCTGCGCGCGCAGCACGGTCTGGCCCGAGCGGCTCTCGATGCCGACCCAGTCGCCGTCCCGGATGCCGCGCTCCTCGGCGTCGTGCGGGTGCAGCTCCAGCCGGTCCTCGCTGTGCCACTGGTTGTTCTCGGTGCGGCGCGTCTGCGCGCCGACGTTGTACTGCGACAGGATGCGCCCTGTCGTCAGCAGCAGCGGGAACCGGCGCGTGACCTTCTCGTCGGAGGCGACGTACTGCGTGATGAAGAACTTGCCCTTGCCGCGCACGAAGCGGTCGATGTGCATCGTCGGCGTGCCCTCGGGGGCCTCGTCGTTGCACGGCCACTGGATGCTGCCCAGACGGTCGAGCTTCTCGTAGCTGACGCCGGAGAAGGTGGGCGTCAGCGCGGCGATCTCGGCCATGATCTGCTCGGGGTGGGTGTAGTCCATCGGGTAGCCGAGCGCGTTCGACAGCTTCACCGTCACCTCCCAGTCGGCGAGGCCTGCCTTGGGCGGCATCACCTTGCGCACGCGCGAGATGCGGCGCTCGGCGTTGGTGAAGGTGCCGTCCTTCTCCAGGAAGGACGCGCCCGGCAGGAAGACGTGCGCGTACTTCGCGGTCTCGTTCAGGAACAGGTCCTGCACGACGATGCATTCCATGGAGGACAACGCATGCGCGACGTGCTGCGTGTCCGGGTCGGACTGCACGATGTCCTCGCCCTCGCAGTACAGGCCCATGAAGCTGCCCGACAGCGCGGCGTCGAACATGTTGGGGATGCGCAGGCCGGGTTCGGGCTGCAGCTCGACGTTCCAGGCGTTCTCGAACAGCGTCCGCGTGCTGCTGTCCGACACGTGGCGGTAGCCTGGCAACTCGTGCGGGAAGGAGCCGATGTCGCACGAACCCTGCACGTTGTTCTGGCCACGCAGCGGGTTCACGCCCACCCCCTCGCGGCCGACGTTGCCGGTGACCATCGCGAGGTTGGCGATGCCCATCACCATCGTCGAACCCTGGCTGTGCTCGGTCACGCCCAGGCCGTAGTAGATGGCGGCGTTGGGCCGCGTCCCGCGGGCCTGCAGCGTGGCAGCCGTGCCGTCGGATCTGCCGGTGGTGAACAGTCGGGCGGCGGCGCGCAGCTCGGTGGCCGGCACGCCGGTGACGACGGCGGTCGCCTCAGGGGAGTTGGCATCGCGCGACACGAACTCGCGCCACTCGCGGAAGGCCTTGTCCTCGCAGCGTTCGGCGATGTAGGCCTCGTCGAGCAGGCCCTCGGTGACGATCACGTGCGCCAGCGCGGTGATCACCGCGACGTTGGTGCCCGGACGCAGCTGAAGATGGTGGTCGGCCTTCACGTGCGGCGACTTCACCAGGTCGATCCTGCGCGGGTCGACGACGATCAGCTTCGCGCCTTCGCGCAGTCGCTTCTTCATGCGCGAGGCGAACACCGGGTGGCCGTCGGTCGGGTTGGCACCGATGACCATGATCACGTCCGACTTCTCCACCGACTTGAAGGTCTGCGTGCCGGCCGATTCGCCCAGCGTCTGCTTCAGGCCATAGCCGGTCGGCGAGTGGCACACGCGCGCGCAGGTGTCGACGTTGTTGTTGCCGAAGGCCGCGCGTACCAGCTTCTGCACCAGATAGCCTTCCTCGTTGGTGCAGCGCGAGGAGACGATGCCGCCGATCGCGTCGCGCCCGTACTTCGCCTGGATGCGCTTGAACTCGCTGGCGGCATAGCCGATCGCCTCGTCCCAGCTCACCTCCTGCCACGGGTCGGTGATGCTCTTGCGGATCATCGGCGTGGTGATGCGGTCCTTGTGGGTCGCGTAGCCCCAGGCGAAGCGGCCCTTGACGCAGGAGTGGCCTTCGTTGGCCTGGCCGTTCTTCCACGGCACCATGCGCACGACCTCGTTGCCCTTCATCTCGGCCTTGAAGCCGCAGCCGACGCCGCAGTAGGCACAGGTGGTGGTGACGCTGTGCTCGGCCTGGCCCAGCCAGATGACCGACTTCTCCTGCAGCGTGGCGGTCGGGCAGGCCTGCACGCAGGCGCCGCAGCTGACGCACTCGCTTTCCATGAAGGGCTGGTCCTGGCCCGCCGACACGCGCGACTCGAAGCCGCGGCCACTGATCGTCAGCGCGAAGGTGCCCTGGGTCTCCTCGCAGGCGCGCACGCAGCGGTTGCAGACGATGCACTTGCTCGGGTCGTAGGTGAAGTACGGGTTCGACTCGTCCTTCGCGCTCTTCAGGTGGTGGGCGCCGCCGTACTGGTCACCGACTCCGTAGCGGACCTCGCGCAGGCCGGTCACGCCGGCCATGTCCTGCAGCTCGCAGTCGCCGTTGGCGGCGCAGGTCAGGCAGTCGAGCGGGTGGTCGGAGATGTAGAGCTCCATCACCCCCTTGCGCAGCTCCTGCAGCTTCGGGCTCTGCGTGCGGACCTTCATGCCGGCCTCGGCCGGCGTGGTGCACGAGGCCGGGTAGCCGCGGCGGCCCTCGATCTCGACCAGGCACAGGCGGCACGAGCCGAAGGGCTCCAGGCTGTCGGTCGCGCACAGCTTGGGCACCTGCACGCCGGCGTCGATCGCCGCGCGCATCAGCGAGGTGCCGGCCGGCACGGTGACGGCCTGGCCGTCGATCTCGAGCGTGACGGCCTGCGTCGACGCGCTGGCCGGGGTGCCGTAGTCGATCTCGGCGTGGGGGTCGAGCATGGTGAGCTCCTCAGGCGGCCGCGCGGTCGGGTGTCGCGAGGCCGAAGTCTTCGGGGTAGTGGTCGAGCGCCGACAGCACCGGGTAGGGCGTCATGCCGCCCATCGCGCACAGGCTGCCGGCGAGCATCGTGTCGCACAGGTCGCGCAACAATTTCACCTGCGCCGGCCGGTTCACGTTGGCGGTGATGCGATCGATGACCTCCACGCCGCGTGTCGAGCCGATGCGGCAGGGCGTGCACTTGCCGCAGGACTCGATCGCGCAGAACTCCATCGCGTAGCGCGCCAGCTTCGCCATGTCGGCCGTGTCGTCGTGCACCACGATGCCGCCGTGGCCGACCACGCCACCGAAGGCGGCATAGGCCTCGTAGTCGAGCGGCACGTCCCACTTCGACTCGGGCACATAGGTGCCGAGCGGCCCGCCGACCTGCACTGCCTTGATCGGCCGGCCCGATGCGGTGCCGCCGCCGAAGTCGTACAGCAGCTCGCGCAGCGTCACGCCGAAGGCCTTCTCGACCAGGCCGCCGCGCTTCACGTTGCCGGCCAGCTGGATCGGCAGCGTGCCCATCGAGCGGCCGACGCCGTATTCGCGGTAGTGCGCCGCGCCGCGCGCCAGGATCAGAGGCACCGACGCGAAGCTGATCACGTTGTTGATGACGGTAGGCTGGCCGAACAGGCCTTCGATGGCCGGCAGCGGCGGCTTCGCGCGCACGATGCCGCGCTTGCCCTCCAGGCTTTCGAGCAGCGCCGTCTCCTCGCCGCACACGTAGGCGCCGGCGGCCTTGCGCACCTGCAGGTGGAAGGCGCGGCCCGAACCCAGCACGTCGCTGCCCAGGAAGCCGGCCGCCTCGGCGCGGGCGATCGCGTCGTTCAGCGTGGCGATCGCGTGCGGGTACTCGGAGCGCACGTAGACGTAGCCCCGGGTCGCGCCGACGGCCAGCGCGGCGATCGTCATGCCCTCGATCAGCATGTACGGATCGCCCTCCATCGTCATGCGGTCGGAATAGGTGCCCGAGTCGCCCTCGTCGGCATTGCAGACGATGTACTTCTGCGCCGACGGCGTGTTCATCACCGTCTTCCACTTGATGCCGGTCGGGAAAGCGGCGCCGCCGCGTCCGCGCAGGCCGGACTGCAGCACCTCGTCGACCACCGCCGCGTCGGGCATTGCCAGCGCGCGGCGCAGGCCGGCCCAGCCTTCGTGCGCCTCGTAGTCGGCGAGCGACAGCGGATCGGTGAGGCCCATGCGGGCGAAGCACAGGCGCTCCTGCTTCGCGAGGTAGGGGATCTGCTCGGTCGGCCCGTGGCCCAGTGCGTGCGGTGCGCCCTGCAGCAGGCCGGCGTCCAGGAGCCCCGGCACGTCCGCGGGCGTCACCGGGCCGTAGGCCACGCGGCCGGCGGACGTGCTCACCTCGACCAGCGGCTCCAGCCAGAACAGCCCGCGCGAGCCGTTGCGCACCAAGTTCAACGCCAGGCCACGCCGCGCGCACTCGGCCTGTAGCGTGGCGGCCACCGCATCGGCGCCGACCGCGAGCGCGGCCGAATCGCGCGGGACGCGCACGGTGATGGCGGTGCTCATCGCGCGGCCTCCTCGGCGTCTTCGTTTTCCAGCGCGCCGATCAGGCGATCGAACGCGGCCGGGCTGATGCGCGCGTGCAGGCGCTCGTCGATCACGATCGCCGGCGATGACGCGCAGAGCCCCAGGCAGAACACCGGCTCGAGCGTGTAGCGGCCATCGCTGCTGCTCGCGTGGCTGCGGCAACCGAGACGGCGCTCGGCGTGCGCCAGCAGCGCCTCGGCGCCCAGGGCCTGGCAGGCTCGGCGCGGCACACCTGGATCACGTGGCGGCCGGCCGGCTCGCCGCGGAAGTGGTGGTAGTAGGTGATGACGCCATGCACCTCGGCGCGCGACAGGTTCAACGCGCCGGCGATCTCGGGCACCACGTCGGCCGGGATGCAGCCCAGCTGATCCTGCACCTCGTGCAGGATCGGCAGCAGCGCGCCCGGCTCGTCGGCCCGGCGCGCGAGGACGGCGCGCACAGCCGCCAGCGACGTGCTCATCGCGCGGCCGCCCGAACGGCCGGGCGAGCGTTGCAGGAAGCTTTGGGGGAGGCTGTCATATGTTGTCTCCGGCATATGGATTCGAGAGCGTGCTTCACTGTATGGTGGGAGTTCCTGCGGTTCAATATGAGCCGTCAGGCCGAGCGCATATGCGCTGAAGCGCCGAAAGATCGCCATGCTCGAAGTCTCGATCCAGCCGCAATGGAGCATCCGCCGCACAGGCCAGCCCGAGCTGCCGCCACGGCTCATCCAGTTGCTCGGCCAGGTGCATGAGCACGGCAGCCTGCTGCGTGCCTGCGAGGTCAACGGTGGCTCCTACCGCCATGCCTGGCAGCAGCTGCGCGAGGCCGAAGCCGCGCTCGGGCAGGCGTTGATCCGCACTGAGCGTGGCCAGGGCTCGAAGCTCACTCTGCTGGCCGAGAAGCTGCTGTGGGCGGACCGCCGCATCGCCGCGAGGCTGTCGCCGATGCTGCACACGCTGGCCTCCGAACTGGAAGTCGAACTGGGCCGGGTGGTCAGCCCGGAGGGGGCGATGCTGCGCATCCACGCCAGCCACGGCTTCGCGATCGAAAAGCTCGACGAGTTCCTGCGCGCCGACCAGGTGCCGGTCGAACTGAAGTACTGCGGGAGCCAGGAGGCCGTGGCGTCGCTGGCTGCCGGCAGTTGCGACGTGGCGGGCTTCCACATGCCGCTCGGCGCCTTCGCGCCGGTGGCGCTGGCCCATTACGCGCGCTGGTTCAAGCCGCGCGAGCAGGCGGTGGTGCACGTGGCCACGCGCAAGCAGGGCTGATGGTCGCGCCGGGCAACCCCAGGAAGCTCTACACGCCGGCCGATCTGGTGCGGCCCGGCGTGCGCTTCATCAACCGGCAGCCGGCCTCCGGGACCCGCTTCCTGCTCGACCTGATGCTGCAGCGCGACGGGGTCGACGCCCGGCGCATCGACGGTTACGAGCGCGTCGAGTACACGCACGCCGCCGTCGCGGCCTACGTGGCCAGTGGCATGGCCGACGTCGGCTTCGGCGTGGAGCCGCCGGCCCGGCGCTTCGGACTGGAGTTCATTCCGCTCGAGACGGAGCGCTACCTGCTGCTGTGCGACGCGCAGGCGCTGCAGGGGCCGCGGCTCGGGCAGATGCTGCTGTTGCTCCGCAGCGAGGCGTTCCGTGCAGCGGTCGACCAGCTGCCGGGCTACGACGGGCAGGGCATCGGCGCGGTCGTCGAGGTCGACGCGCTGCTCAAGGGGCCGAAACGTCGGCGACCGTGATCAGGCCGGCCGGCGGTAACCGCGCCCGAAGCCGGCCACGACACGTCGGCCGTTCGGGCCGGCGAGCCAGTTCACCAGCAGCTTGCCGCCGGGGTGGTTGACGCGGAACGAGCGCATCACGTGGTAGCTCACCTGCAGGCGCGGGTCGCCTTCGACCAGTACCGCCAGCCCGCTGCCGGCGCCCAGCGCCGACCACAGGCCGCGCTCGACGAAGGCGTAGCCGCCGGTGTCGCGCGCCAGGGTCAGCACGGCGGTGGGTCCGGGTCCGGCGGCGCGCAACCAGGGGCC
>NZ_AZND01000182.1:0-6908 GCF_000576205.1 Methylibium sp. T29
CTGCGACGCGGCATCGCCGGCCGGCTGGCCGGGCGCCAGGGCCTCCTCGCCGGCCACGTCGCCAGCGAGCAGCACGATGGGCGCGGTCTCGAGGGCCGCGTCCGCGGGCACGGTCTTCATGGCGAGGCGAGGAACTCCTGCACCAGTGCCACCTGGTCGGCGGCCACCAGCGTGGGCGCGTGCCCGACGCCGGCCAGCTCCACCAGGCGCGCCTTCGGTCCCCGCTGCGTCATCGCCAGTGCGGTCTCGTGCGAGAGCAGGTCGGACTCGGCACCACGCAGCACCAGCGTCGGGCAGCGCAAGCTGTCGTAGCGCTGCCACAGCATCGCTTCGCCGGCCGCCGCCAGCGCCGGCGTGACGGCCTTGAACGGCAGGCCGATGCGCGGGTCGTAATGCGAAACGAAGCCCTCGCCCTGCGCGTCCTGCACCGGCTTGAGCTGTGGCTTCGTCAGTGCCAGCCACTGCTCGCGGCTGTGCGGCCCGAAGCCCTTGGAGATGCTCCACAGGTAGTCGGCCGCCTCGTCGAGGCTGGCATAGCGCTTGGGCAGCCCGACATAGGTGCCGATGCGCTGGATCGCGTCGGCGCCCAGCGCCGGCCCCACGTCGTTGAGCAGCAGGCGACGCACCAGCGTGCCGCCGGCGCCATCGCGCAGCGAGGCCACGCCCAGGCCGATCAGGCCGCCCATCGAGGTGCCGACCCAATCGACCTGCGGGGCGCCGATGCGCGCCAGCAGCGCCACCATGTCGGCCACGTAGGCGGGCACCTGGTAGCCCGCCGGATCGGCCAGCCAGTCGGAACGGCCGCGGCCCGCCACGTCGGGGCAGACAACGCGGTAGTCGGCCGCCAGCGCCCGGGCCAGGGTGTCGAAGTCGCGCCCCTGGCGCGTGAGGCCGTGCACGCAGACGACGACCCGCGGGTTGTCGCGTTCGCCCCACTCCCAATAGGCCATGCGGTGCAGGCCCTGGGTGTCCAGGCACGGAACAAAGTCGAGTCGCGGTTCGGTCATAGGGTTTCCTCTCGATAATGATCCTACCCAACGCAAGGAGCACCCGGAGCATGTTGAACAGCAAGACCGCACTCGTCACCGGCTCGACCAGCGGTATCGGCCTCGGCATCGCGATCGTCCTGGCGCGCCAGGGCGCGAACATCATCCTCAACGGCTTCGGCGACAGCGAGGCACCGAAGGCGGAGGTGCTGGCGGCCGGCAAGGCCCACGGCATCAAGGTGGGCTACCACGGCGCCGACATGAGCAAGGCAGCCGAGATCGAGGCCCTGATGGCCTACGCGGCGGCCGATTTCGGCGGCGTCGACATCCTGGTCAACAACGCCGGCATCCAGCACGTGGCCAACGTCGAGGACTTCCCCGTCGCCAAGTGGGACGCGATCATCGCGATCAACCTGAGCTCGGCCTTCCACACCACGCGCCTGGCGATCCCGCAGATGCGCAGGAAGAACTGGGGCCGCGTGCTCAACATCGCCTCAGCCCACGGCCTGGTGGCCTCGGCCGGCAAGAGCGCCTACGTGGCCGCCAAGCACGGCTGGTGGGCTTCACCAAGTCGATCGCGCTCGAGACCGCGACCACCGGCATCACCGTCAACGCGATCTGCCCGGGCTGGGTGTTGACGCCTCTGGTGCAGAAGCAGATCGACGACCGCTCGGCCCGCGAGGGCATTCCGGTCTCGCAGGCCGAGAAGGAGCTGCTGGGCGAGAAACAGCCTTCGCTGCAATTCACCACGCCCGAGCAGTTGGGCGAGCTGGCCGTCTTCCTGTGTTCGGACGCCGCGTCCAACGTGAAGGGCCAGGCGTGGGCGATGGACGGTGGGTGGACGGCGCAGTAGAGCGCGGAGCGAAGGCCGAGGGGCCCCTTCAAGGGGATCGGCCAGCGCAGCAATCGGCGAGGGCGCGGGCTCGACGCCCGCAACCGAGTGACCGCCTGTCAGCGAGCTACCGCGTCAGCTGCACGCTCCCGCTCACCGTCGCGCTGATCGTGCCCTTGCCCGGCTCCACCGGCACCGGCGCGTCCGAGGCCATCGACATCTCGTTCTTGGCGCGGTAGAGCACCGGGCGCGGCCCGCCGCCGCTGTCGGCCGTCTGCACGTTCACCTCGCGCAGCGCATAGCCGGCGTAGCCGAACTGCCGGGCCAGCTCGGTGGCCTTGGCACGGTACTTCTGGATCGCCTGGCCGGTAACCTCGCTCTCGTGCTTCTCGGCCAGCTCGCGCGAGATGCTGTAGCCGACGCTGCTGATGTTCATGCCGGTCAGGCGACCGGCGGTCTGCGCCACGCGTTCGCTGTCCTTGCCTTCCAGCACCAGCTCGGCCTGGCCCTGCCAGCCGCTGATGCGGCCGTCCTTGCCGTAGCGCGGGTAGAGCGAGAAGTTGCCGGTGCGCACGTCCAGCGCGCCGGGCTGGGCAGCCTTCTTCGCTTCCGTCAGCGCCGCGTCGAGCAGCTTCTTCAGCTGCGCCTGCACGGCCGCGGCGTCGTTGCCGTCGCGCACCGCCTGCAGCGTGATGCCGAGCAGGTCCTTGGTGACCTCGATGCTCGCGGTGGTGGTGAAGCTGACGAGGTTCTCGCGCGGCGGCGCGTCGGCCGCATGCGCGGCCGGTAACGCAAGCGCCAGCGCGGCGACGGCCAGGGCGGCGCTCGGGCTCGGGCGCCGGCGCATCAATCGATCGATCACGGAGAGTCCTTTCAGGGCGAAGAGTGGGCGCGGCCCGGCGGCTGCACGGGCGCATCGACGCCACTGTGGCACAGCATCGACGGCTTGCTCGCAACCCCGCTTGCGCCCTCGATTCGGCAAGGCGCAAGATATGTAACAGCGGGAAAACCGGCCCGTTTCACTCGGTTTCGTTGCGCACAATGCCGCTGTTACAAATGCAGGAGAGCGTATGAATGCAACCGCCAACAGCCAACGTCCGGACCGCATCGTCGTCGTCGACGACGATGCCCGCATCCGCGACCTGCTGCGCCGCTACCTGACGCAGGAAGGCTTCGAGGTGCTGCTGGCCGAAGATGCCAAGGCGCTCAACCGCGTGATGACACGCGACACCATCGACCTGATCGTGCTCGACCTCATGCTGCCCGGCGAGGACGGCCTGTCCATCTGCCGCCGGCTGCGCGCCAACAACGACACCACGCCGATCATCATGCTGACGGCCAAGGTGGAGGACGTGGACCGCATCGTCGGTCTCGAGGTGGGCGCCGACGACTACCTGCCCAAGCCCTTCAACCCGCGGGAGCTGCTGGCGCGCATCAACGCCGTGCTGCGCCGCCGCCCCACGCTGGAAGCCCCCGGCGCGCCGGCCAAGGAGGCACAGACCGTCAGCTTCGGCCCGTTCGAATTCGACCTGGCGCTGCGCCGCCTGACCAAGGACGGCGAGCAGATCGCGCTGACCACCGGCGAGTTCTCCATGTTGAAGGCGCTGGTGCGCCACCCGCGCCAGCCGCTGTCGCGCGACAAGCTGGCGCAACTGGCCCGTGGCCGCGAGTTCGAGCCCTTCGACCGCAGTCTCGACGTCCAGATCTCCCGCCTGCGCAAGATGATCGAGCCCGACCCGGCCCAGCCCCGCTACATCCAGACCGTGTGGGGCGTGGGCTACGTGTTCGTGCCGGACGGCGCAGCTTGAAGCACCGCACACTCGCCGTCTCCCGACCCCTGGTGAGCGCTGGCCATGGTTGACCCGCTCATCTCGAATGAACGGGTGAGGCGGGCCTCGCGCGGCACCGCGCGGGCACCCCAGCCACACCGCGCGCGGCCGTCGGCGGAGCGCGCAGCAGCGGAAGCGGCGGCGGACGAATGGCACCTGCTGCCGCGTTTCGCGATGACGCTGTTCTGGCGCACCTTCATCCTGCTGGCACTGCTGCTGTGCGGCGGCATCTTCGCGTGGATGCAGACCTTCCGCGCGCTGGAGTTCGAGCCGCGCGCGGTGCAGGCGGCGCGCCAGATCGCCAGCCTGGTGAACCTGTCGCGCGCCGCGATGCGCTACGCCGACGCGATCAACCGCGTGACGCTGGTCAAGACGATGAGCGACCAGGAGTCGGTCAAGATCGTGCCGCGCGAGCCCAAGGACAAGTACGAGCCCTTCGAGGTCGACCGCTTCAGCCGTGCCGTGGGGCAGGAGCTGCGCTCCCGGCTCGGGCCCGACACGCTGGTCGCCAACAGCGTCAACGGCGTCTCGGGCCTGTGGGTCGGCTTCAACATCGAGCACGATCCCTACTGGCTGCAGGCCGACCCGAAGCGCGTGGAGGCCGTGGCCGGCAGCACCTATTTCGTCTGGACCAGCATCGCGCTGATCGCCACGCTGCTGGCGTCGGCGGTGATCGCCGGGCTGATCAACCGGCCGCTGAAGGAACTGTCGTTCGCGGCCAGTCGCATCCGCGACGGCGAGTTCGAATCGCGCCTCGACGAACAGACCATGACCAGCGAGATCCGCGAGGTCAACATGGGCTTCAACCGCATGGCGCGCGAGCTGGCCAAGGTGGAGGAAGACCGCGCGGTCATGCTGGCCGGCATCAGCCACGACCTGCGCACGCCTCTGGCTCGCATGCGGCTGGAAGCCGAGATGAGCGTCGTCGACGAGGAGGCCAAGCGCAACATGGCGGCCGACATCGACCAGCTCGACGCCATCATCGACAAGTTCATGGACTACGCGCGACCCGGCGAGGTGAAGCTGGTGCCGGTGCACCTGAGCAGCGTGGTCGACCGCGAGATCTCGGCCTTCCGCGACCCGACGCAGATCCGCATCGAGTCGCGCGTGGCGATCGACACCCGCGTGATGGCCGACGACACCGAACTCGGCCGGGTGCTCGGCAACCTGTTCGAGAACGCCCGCCGCTACGGCCGCTCCACCGACGGCATCGCCTACGTGGTGGTCAGCTACGCGCGCACCGGACCGTGGGTGATCGTCAGCGTGCGCGACCACGGGCCGGGCGTGCCGCCGCAGAAGCTCACGCAGCTGACCACGCCGTTCTACCGTGGCGACGCGGCCCGCACCGCCGCCACCGGTGCCGGGCTGGGGCTGGCCATCGTCGAGAAGGCGGTGCAGCGCATGGGCGGCAGCTTCGAGATCGCCAATGCGGCCGACGGCGGCTTCGTGGCGCACATCCGGCTGAAGCGGGCGCCCTAGGGCCACCGGCCCGTCACGAAACGGTCACGCGAACCGGGCACGCTCGGGCGGGACGCCTGCGTCCTCCCGCAACCCCTCGCCTGCCCCGCCCATGAGCCTGAACGACCGGACCGACCACGACGACGACGACCTGCTGCAGCGCCTCCACCGCGATCTCGTCGACAGCTACGACGAAGAGCTCGAGATGGAGATCGACGACCGCGACCTCGTGTCGCCGTCCCGCGCGCCGAGCGATGCCGAGCGCGAGGCCCAGCGCCTGGAGCGCAGCCGCTACTTCCGCGAGCTGCTGCGCCTGCAGAGCGAGCTGGTGAAGCTGCAGGACTGGGTGGCCGCCACCAGGCACCGCGTCGTCATCCTGTTCGAAGGGCGCGACTCGGCCGGCAAGGGTGGCGCCATCAAGCGCATCACGCAGCGGCTCAACCCGCGGGTATGCCGTGTGGTCGCGCTGCCGGCACCCAACGACCGCGAGCGCACGCAGTGGTACTTCCAGCGCTATGTGTCGCACCTGCCGGCCGGCGGCGAGATCGTCCTGTTCGACCGCAGCTGGTACAACCGCGCCGGCGTCGAGAAGGTCATGGGCTTCTGCAGCGAGGCCGACGTCGAAGAGTTCTTCCGCTCGGTGCCGGAGTTCGAGAAGATGCTGGTGCGCTCGGGCATCCAGCTGATCAAGTACTGGTTCTCGATCACCGACGAGGAGCAGCACCTGCGCTTCCTCGGCCGCATCCACGACCCGCTGAAGCAGTGGAAGCTCAGCCCGATGGACCTGGAATCGCGCCGCCGCTGGGAGGAGTACACCAAGGCCAAGGAAACGATGCTGGAACGCACCCACATCCCCGAGGCGCCCTGGTGGGTGGTGCAGGCGGTGGACAAGAAGCGCGCGCGGCTCAACTGCATCGCCCACCTGCTGGGCCAGATGCCCTACCACGAGGTCGAACGTCCCACGGTCACGCTGCCCGAGCGCGTGCGGCACGCGGACTACCTGCGCCACCCGGTGCCCGAGCACATGATCGTGCCCGAGATCTACTGAACCCCCGGCCGTTCAGGCCGGCAGCAGCAGGCACACGGCGCGCGCCTCGATGGCCTCGCCGCGGCCCACCGGGCCCATCTTCTCGGCCGTCTTCGCCTTCACGTTGACCTGCGACGCCGCCACGCCCAGACAGGCGGCGATGCGCTCGACCATCGCCGGGATGTGCTGCGCCATCTTCGGCGCCTGCGCGACGATGGTCGCGTCGACGTTGCCCACCACCCAGCCCGCCTCGCGCACCCGCTTCGCCGCCTCGGCCAGCAGCACGCCCGAGTCGGCGCCGGCGAAGCGCGCGTCGGTGTCGGGGAAGTGGCGGCCGATGTCGCCCAGCGCCGCGGCCCCGAGCAGCGCGTCGGTGATCGCGTGCAGCAGCGCGTCGGCATCGGAGTGACCGAGCAGACCGTGGCTGTGCGGAATGTCGACGCCACCGAGGACGAGCTTGCGGCCGGTGACCAGCGCATGCGTGTCCCAGCCTCGCCGATGCGGAACGGAACGGGGTTCATCAGCGTGTCCTCAGCAGTCGTTCAGCCAGCGAAAAATCAGCCGGCCAGGTGAGCTTGAAATTCTCCAGCGATCCCGGCACCAGCCGCGGCGCGTGGCCCAGCGCCTCGATCGCGCTCGCTTCGTCGGTGACGGCGTCGCCGGCGGCGCGCAGCGCCTCGCGCAGCAGGCCCAGACGGAACATCTGCGGCGTCTGCGCCTGCCACATCGCGCGCCGCTCGACGGTGGCCGAGACGCGGCCCTCGCCGGGGCCGGCG
>NZ_AZND01000183.1:0-6876 GCF_000576205.1 Methylibium sp. T29
CGTCGCCCCCGGCGCGCGCGCGGCCACGGCCCGCACGTGCAGGGCCCGGAGCTCCTGCGCCGTCGCAGCGCGGGGTGTCGGCAGGTCGCTGAAGTACCAGCGATCCACCAGCGGCAACAGACGCGCGAACATGGTCTCGATGTCCTTGTCCTTCATCGCACCGAACACGACGTGGGTGCAGGGGTAGTAGCCCATCTGGTCGAGGTTCTCGGCCAGCGTGGCGACGGCGTGCGGGTTGTGCGCGACATCGAGCACCAGCGTCGGTGCGCCCGGCACGATCTGGAAGCGCCCAGGCAGTTCCACCATCGCGAGTCCGTTGCGAACGGCCTGCGCTGTGACCGGGAGCCGGTCGCGCAGCGCCTCCAGCGCCGCCAGCACGCCCGAGGCGTTGAGCAGCTGGTTCGCGCCGCGCAGGGCCGGATAGGCCAGCCCGTTGTGGCGGCGCGCACGACCGGCCCAGCCCCACTGCTGCTTGTCGCCGCGATAGTTGAAGTCGTGCCCGAAGCGCCACAGGTCGGCGCCGATCTCGCGCGCGTGGTCGATCACGCTCTGCGGCGGCACCGGGTCGCCGACGATCGCCGGCCGGCCGGTGCGCAGGATGCCCGCCTTCTCGCGCCCGATCGCCTCGCGGTCGGGCCCGAGATAGTCCATGTGGTCGAGGTCGATGCTGGTGAGGATGGCGCAGTCGGTATCGATCGAATTGACGGCGTCAAGCCGCCCCCCGAGGCCGACCTCCAGCACCACCGCGTCGAGCGAGGCTTCGCTGAGAAGCCGCAGGATCACCAGCGTGGTGAACTCGAAGTAGGTCAGCGTCTCACCTTGGCGGGCCGTCTCGACAGCCGCGAAGTGCGGCAGCAGCGCTGCCGCCTCGACGATCTCGCCGCCGATGCGGCAGCGTTCCTCGAAATGCACCAGGTGCGGCGAGGTGTAGACGCCAACCCGATAACCCGAATGCAGCAGGATGGCTTCGAGCATCGCGCAGGTCGAGCCCTTGCCGTTGGTGCCAGCCACCGTGAACACCGGACAGTCGAAGCCCAGCCCGAGCCGCTTGCGCACGCGCTGCACGCGCTCCAGCGTGAGGTCGATGGTGCGGGGATGCAGGCGCTCGCAATGGGCCAGCCAGTCGGCGAGCGTGGACGGGGTCGTCATGGAGCGCGAATCGTGGGACAGAGAAGCGGATGGACAACGGCCGAGCTTCAAGCGCAAGGGCGGCCGACACCGCCCTTCGCCGTGCTGGCGGCTCGCTGCCGCCAGCTGCACCGAGCGCGACGGGAGAAAGCTCAGGCCACCGCGTCGGCGCTCTGCCGCTGCAGCATCGCGAGCAGTTGGGCCACCGTGCCGCGCAATTCGCGACGGTCGACGATCATGTCGAGCGCCCCCTTGTTCAGCAGGAACTCGCTGCGCTGGAAGCCCTCGGGCAGCTTCTCGCGCACGGTGTTCTCGATCACGCGCGGGCCGGCGAAACCGATCAGCGCCTTCGGTTCGGCAATCACCACGTCGCCCATGAAGGCGAAGCCGGCCGATACGCCGCCCATCGTCGGGTCGGTCAGCACGCTGATGTAGGGCAGCTTCGCCTTGGCCAGCCGCGTCAGGGCCGCATTGGTCTTGGCCATCTGCATCAGCGACAACAGTCCCTCTTGCATACGCGCGCCGCCGGTCGCGGTGAAGCAGAGGAACGGCGTCTTCTGGTCGATGGCTGCCTCGACGCCGCGCACGAAGCGCTCGCCGACGACCGAGCCCATCGAGCCGCCCATGAACTCGAACTCGAAGGCTGCGGCGACGACCGGCAGCGTGTGGACCGCGCCGCCCATCACCACCAGCGCGTCGGTCTCGCCGGTGGATTCCATCGCCTGCTTCAGGCGCTCGGGGTACTTCTTGCTGTCCTTGAACTTCAGCGGGTCGACCGGCACGACCTCCTGGGCCAGCTCGTAGCGGCCTCCGGGTCGAGGAACTTGTCGAGGCGTTCGCGCGCACCGACACGGTGGTGGTGGGTGCACTTGGGGCAGACGTAGGCGTTCTGCTCCAGGTCGGTCTTGTAGAGCACCGTCTCGCAGGCAGGGCACTTGATCCACAGCCCTTCCGGCACCGAGCGACGCTCGGTCGGATCGGTGGGCTGGATCTTGGGCGGCAGCAGTTTCTCGAGCCAGCTCATGCACGCACTCCTTCGGTTGAAGAATCTAGCGCCTCGCGGATCGAGGCAATGAAGGTGCCGCCGACGGCAGCGACGCTCTCGCGCGGCTCGGCTTCCAGCAACTGGACGATGCGCGAGCCGATGACGACCGCGTCGGCCACCGCTGCAAGCGCCTTCGCAGTGGCCGCGTCGCGGATGCCGAAACCCACGCCGACCGGCACTTTCACGTGCTCGCGGATGCGCGGCAGCATCGTCGCGACGGCGTCGGTGTCCAGGTGCCCTGCTCCGGTCACGCCCTTGAGCGACACGTAGTAGACGTAGCCCCGCGCAATGCGGCCCACGTCCTTCATACGCTGCTCGGTGGAGGTCGGGGCGAGCAGGAAGATCGGGTCGAGGTCCGCGCCCTGCAGTTGCGCGGCGAAAGCCTCGCACTCCTCAGGCGGGTAGTCGACCACCAGCACACCGTCGACACCGGCCGACTTGGCGTCGGCGACGAAGCGGTCGATGCCATAGCGCTCGACCGGGTTCGCGTAGCCCATCAGGACCACCGGCGTGGTGTCGTTGTGCTCTCGGAAGCTCCGCACCATCGCCAGCACCTGACCCATGCCGATGCCCTTGGCCAACGCCCGCTCCGAGGCCTTCTGGATCACAGGGCCGTCGGCCATCGGGTCGGAGAACGGCACGCCGAGTTCGATGACGTCGGCCCCGGCTCCGGCCATCGCCAGCATGATGTCGACGGTGGCGTCGGCGTAGGGATCGCCGGCGGTGATGTAGGGAATCAGCGCGGTGCGCCGCTGCCCGCGCAGCCGCTCGAAGGTGGCAGCGATGCGACTCATTGCTTCACCTTCTCGCCGCGCGACGACGGCCGGTCGTAGAACTCGGCGCCGGACAGGTCGGCAACGGTGCCGATGTCCTTGTCGCCCCGGCCGGACAGATTGACCAGCAGACTCTGGTCGCTGCGCATCGTCGGCGCCAGTTTCATCGCGTAGGCCACCGCATGGCTGGATTCAAGCGCCGGGATGATGCCTTCGGTGCGGCACAGCCGGTGAAAGGCCTGCAGCGCCTCGTCGTCGGTGATGCCGACGTACTCGGCCCGCCCGATGTCCTTCAGGTAGGCGTGCTCAGGGCCGACGCCGGGGTAATCGAGTCCGGCGGAGATCGAGTGCGTCTCGATGATCTGGCCGTTCGCGTCCTGCAACAGGTAGGTGCGGTTGCCGTGCAGCACGCCCGGCGAGCCGGCGCTGAGGCTGGCCGCATGCTTGCCGGAGTCGAGCCCGTGTCCGGCCGCCTCCACGCCGATCAGGCGCACGCCCTCGTGTCGGATATACGGGTAGAAGATGCCCATCGCATTGCTGCCGCCGCCGACGCAGGCGATCACCGCGTCGGGCTGGCGACCCGCCATCTCCGGCATCTGCCGCAGGCATTCCTCGCCGATGACGCTCTGGAAGTCACGCACCATCTCCGGGTACGGCGCCGGGCCGGCCACGGTGCCGATGATGTAGAAGGTGTTCTCGACGTTGGTGACCCAGTCGCGCAGCGCCTCGTTCAGCGCGTCCTTCAGCGTCTTGCTGCCGCTGTCCACCGGCACCACCCTGGCGCCCAGCAGGTGCATGCGGTAGACGTTGGGCGACTGGCGCTTCACGTCCTCGCTGCCCATGTAGACCACGCATTCCATGCCGTAGCGGGCACAGATGGTGGCGGTGGCCACGCCGTGCTGGCCGGCACCGGTTTCGGCGATCACGCGCGGCTTGCCCATGCGCCGGGCCAGCAGCGCCTGGCCGATGGTGTTGTTGATCTTGTGGGCGCCGGTGTGGTTGAGGTCCTCGCGCTTCAGGTAGATCTGGGCGCCACCGAGCTCGCGGCTCATGCGCGCGGCGTGGTAGATCGGACTGGGTCGGCCGACGAAATGCGCGAGCTCGCTCTTGAACTCGGCCACGAACTCGGGATCGTCGCGATAGCGCGCGTAGGCGGCCTTCAGTTCGTCGAGCGCGTGGATCAGCGTCTCGGCGACGAAGCTGCCGCCATAGCGGCCGAAATGGCCGCTCGCATCGGGTTGCTGGTAATTCAACATGGTGGGTGCAGGGAAGGTGTCAGATCTCGCTGGCGGCGACACGGGCATCGGCCTCGCGCACTGCCTCGCAAAACCGGCGGACGGCGTCGGCATCCTTGATGCCCTTCGCACTCTCCACGCCGGAACTCACGTCAACGGCCCAAGGCCGCACCTTCAGCACCCCATCGGTCACGTTGGCAGCACTCAACCCACCAGACAAAACGAGCGGAGGGGTGACGCCGGATGGAACGAGTGACCAATCGAAGACCTTTCCGCCGCCGCCGTAGCCCTCGACATATGCATCGAGAAGCAGGGCCTGGGCGCTCGAGAACTGCTGCGCAAAGTTTAACAAATCGAAACCCGGTGTCATGCGGGCAGCGCGCAGGTAGGGCCGCCCCACCGCATCGCACTGCGCCGGCGTCTCGTCGCCGTGGAACTGCAGCATCAGCGTCGGAATGGCGGCACAGGCAGCGGCCAGTTCGTGCGGCGCAGCGTTGACGAACAGGCCGACCGGCGTCACGAACGGCGGCAGGCGACGCGCCAACGCCGCAGCGTGCGCCACGGACACCGCACGCGGGCTCTTCGCATAGAAAACGAAGCCGACGGCGTCAGCTCCGGCCTCGACCGCCGCGTCGACATCGGCCTCGCGGGTCAGACCACAGATCTTGATGCGGGTGCGCATGGGCTTTCAGGGCAGCCAGTCGAACGCGGGCGTGCGTTCGGGCAGGTCAAGGTTCGCATCGTATTGCGGACCGAGGAAATACAGGCCATCCGGGGCAAAGGTGGGCGCAGCCCGGCGGCGATCGCCCGCGGCCAGCACCTCGGCCAGCCACTGCGGCGCTCGCACACCCTGCCCTACGGCCAGCAGGCAGCCCATCAAGTTCCGGACCATGTGGTGGAGAAAGGCGCTGGCCTCGAACTCAAAACGCCAGTAGGCGCCGCAGCGAACGATCTCGATACGCCTCAGGTTCTTCACCGGGCTGGCCGCCTGGCACTCGGCTGAGCGGAAGGCGCTGAAATCATGCTCGCCGATCAGGTGGGCCGCCGCCTCGCGCATGGGCGTCGCATCGAGTGGCCGGAACACCCAGCCGACGGCACCGGCCTCGATGGCCGGCCGCACGGGGGACTCCAGCAGCAGGTAGGCATAGCGCCTTCCACGCGCGCTGTTGCGCGCGTGGAAGGCGGCATCGACCGGCCGGCACCATTGCACGGCGATATCAGGAGGCAGGTAGCGGTTGGTGCCGCGCACCCAGGAGAACGGCTCACGCTCGATCTCGGTGTCGAGATGGACCACCTGGTTGAGCGCATGCACGCCAGCGTCGGTGCGCCCGGCGCACACGGTGCGCACCGGCCGATCGGCGAAGCGAGCCAGGGCCTCCTCGACCCGGTCCTGCACCGTGAGCCCGTCGGGTTGGCTCTGCCAGCCCCGGTAGGCGCCGCCGCGATAGCTCAGGCCCAGGGCCAATCGCATGGCCCGGAGCCCGGCTGGAGACGATCAGCGACCGAACCGACCCGGTTCAGCCGATGTCCTTCAGCATGCTCTGGGCCTTGGCTTTGAGCGTGCCGCCGGACTGCGCCACGACTTCCTGCAACAGGTCGCGGGCGCCTTCGAGATCACCGATCTGGCGGAACTCCTCCGCCAGTTCGAGCTTGCGGGACAGCGCCTCATCGGTCGCTTCGTCGCCCGGCAGATCGAAGTTGCCGAGGTCGGGCAGCGACTCATCGGCCACGGTGGTGGAGACAGCCGATTGGCTGGGATCGTCAAGCGAGAGGGACGGCAGGTCGAAGTCGAACCCGAGGTCCGGCGAGGCGGTCGGGGCCGCCGCGGCCGGCAGCGGCTGGGTGCGCTCCGGTGCCGAAGGCCGTGGGGTCTCATCGAGCGCGCCAGGCACCGACACGTCCAGGTCCAGGTCGACGCCTGGGTCCTCGAGGATTTCCGAACGCTGCGCATCGAAGCGCGACGGAGACGGCAACACCGATTGCGGCATGGTGCTGGCGCCGAGCGCCTCCACCACGGCGCCGCCGTCGACCGGTGCACCGGGCGGGCGGCCGCCCGGCTGGAACAGCGGGTTTTCGGGGTCGATGCCGGCGCCGAGCTGCTGCGCGCGCAGCCAGTCCTCGCCTTCGCCACCGGTCAGCGCATAGAGCTGCGTGGCGAGCAGTTCGAAGCCCTTGGTGTCGCGGCGCTTCGCATAGACCTCGAGCAGCTTCAGCCGGATCGCCATGCGCTCCGGACTCGAGCGCATCGCTTCCTTGAGGATCTCTTCGGCCTGCAGATCGCGGCCGTAGGCCAGGTAGACATCGGCCTCGGCCACAGGGTCCACGTCGCCGATCGCATCGAGCTGGCTCAGAGAGTAGCTCATCGATGACGGCACGCCGGTCGCGTCGCGGGTGTCGACGCGCTGCCCACCACTCGCACCGAAGAACGAATCCGGCTGCAGGCGACTTTCGAGGAACGAGGTCTCGCCGCTGTCGCGCTTGCCCTGGCGCATGCGGTAGAAGCCGAAGCCGGCGAGGAGCGCGACCAGCACGCCGACACCCGGCAGCAGCAACGGGTTCTCGAGCAAGCCGTCGAGGAAGCTCGGGCCCGCGCTGGGTGCCGGTGCCGGGGCAGTTGCCGGCTCGCTGGCTGCCGTCGACGCTGGCGCAGCAGCGACCGGCGGCGCCTCCGCGGGTGCCGAAGCCACCACCGGAG
>NZ_AZND01000184.1:0-6849 GCF_000576205.1 Methylibium sp. T29
CGCGGCTCAGGAACGGCTGCCGCTGGCCTGGCGGCTCGTCCAGGCGCGTCGGGAGCCCGCGGGCCGCCGCCCCTGAGCGCAGAAGCCGGCGCAGCGCCGGCTCAGTTCGACAGCACCGTCAGGCCACCGTCCTGCACCAGCACGCGGTCGTTCACGCGGAGGCCGAGGTCGCGTTGCCCCACCACGGTCTGGGTCCCGCCGCCGTCGAGTTCGACGGTGTATTCGTAGCGCGGTTGCAGCGGCGCCTTGGGACTGGCGTCGACCGCAACCGCCGGCGCGGCAGGCACGTCGGATCGGGCCGCCGGCGTGCGCTTGTCGCGCTTGCCGCTCGCCGGCGGCTTCGCCTTGGCGGCCGGGGCCGGCTTCGCCGGACGGGCGGCGGAACGGCGGCGGCCACCGGTTCGACCCAGGCCGCGAAGTAGGTGATCCGGCTCACCGTGGCATTGCCTTGCGCCGCAGCGGGCCCGCCCGGTTCGGCAAGACGAGACGAGGCACAGCCCGCCAGCACGGCGGCGAGCGACAGGGCGAGGGCGGGAACACGGACGGACATGGAAGGGCACTCCTCGAGGCGACGCCGAGCGAGTGTGCCCAAGCCCGCGGCCTGCGCGCATGAACTTGCATGGCGCGGCCTCCCGCATTCGAGTGGCTTGCCAGGCCCGCGCTCGCGCGGCAGCGGCCGCTCACGCCGGGTCGTCGTACTTCAGGTACTTGAAGCGGGCGTCGTCGTTGGGCGTGCCCTCGAGCACCGCGCCAGCCTCCTTCGCCGGCTGCCACTGGACCACCTCCTCGATCTTCTTCGCCAGCGCGAAGTCCTTCTCGGTCACGCCCTTGGCGGCATGGTTGACCAGCTTCACCACCACGAAGGCGTAGCTGACCGCCAGGTCCGGGTGGTGCCAGGCTGCCTCGGCGAGATGCCCGACGGTGTTGACGACCATCAGCGTGGCCTTCCAGCCGCTGGTCCTGTACTTGCGCCGGATCCAGCCATCCTCGTAGGTCCAGTGTGGCAGTTCGGCCTTCAGCCGGGCCTCGATCTCCTCGGGAGCGTAGACCTCGTCGGCCCCCTTGCTGCGCCATTGCGTCATCGCCGTCTCCTCGATGGCCGGACCCTTGCCCAGCGGCTACACCACCACCGGCTCCGGTTCGAGCCGGATGCCGAAGCGGCCGTAGACACTCTCCTGGATGGCCTGCGCCAGCGTCACGATCTCGCCGCCGATGGCCTGTCCGCGGTTCACCAGCACCAGCGCCTGCTTCTCGTAGACGCCGGCCTGGCCGATCGACTTGCCCTTCCAGCCGCAGGCGTCGATCAGCCATCCTGCCGCGAGCTTGAAACTGCCGTCGGCCATGGGGTAATGCACGATGGCCGGGTCGCGCGCGATGATGTCGCGGCACTGCTCCGGTGTGACCACCGGGTTCTTGAAGAAGCTGCCGGCGTTGCCGATCACCGCCGGGTCGGGCAGCTTGGCGCGGCGGATCTCGCAGACCCAGTCGTACACCTGGCGCGGCGTCGGGTGGCTGATGCCGGTGTCGGCCATCCTGCGCTCCAGGTCCAGGTAGCCCAGCACCGCGGTCGGCGGCTGTGGCAGGCGCAGCCGCACGCGGGTGATCAGGCAGCGGCCGGCGAGCGCCTGCTTGAACACGCTGTCGCGGTAGCCGAAGCGGCAGGCTGCGGCGTCCAGCGTGAGCGCGGCGCCGGTCTGCAGGTCGATGGCGTCGAGCGAGTCGAAGCGGTCCTTCAACTCCACGCCGTAGGCGCCGATGTTCTGCACCGGTGCGGCGCCGACGCTGCCAGGGATCAGCGCCAGGTTCTCCAGCCCGGGCAGGCCCTGCTCCAGTGTCCAGGCGACGAACGCGTGCCAGTTCTCGCCGGCGCCCGCCTCGACGATGACCGCATCGTCCCGGCGTTCCAGCACCCGCCGTCCGGGGATCTCGACCTTGAGCACCAGCGCACGCAGGTCGCGGGTGAGCACGATGTTGCTGCCGCCGCCCAGCACGAATTTCGGCATCGCGGCCAGATCGGGGTCGGCCAGCAGGCGCTGCACGTCCTCGGGTGCGTGCACGCGCACCAGCCGCTGGGCCAGCGCGGGCAGGCCGAAGCTGTTGTACGGCCTCAGGCTGACATTGGTTTCGACGGCGGGCAGGTCCGGCATGGCAGAATTTTCGCTGATCTCCGTCTCAGGAAGCCCTTCATCATGCCCAGCTTCGATACCGTGCTCGAACCCAACCTCGTCGAGGTGCGCAACGCGGTCGACCAGAGCAGCAAGGAGATCGGCACGCGCTTCGATTTCAAGGGCTCGTCGGCGCGCGTGGAGCTCAAGGACAAGGACATCACGCTCTACGCCGACAGCGACTTCCAGCTCTCGCAGGTGATGGATATCCTCACGCTCAAGCTCACCAAGCGCGGCGTCGACGCGCGCTTCCTCGACAGCAGCGCCAAGATCGAGAAGATCGGCGGAGACAAGGTCAAGCAGGTGCTCAAGGTCAAGGAAGGCATCGACAGCGAGACGGCGAAGAAGATCCAGCAACTGATCAAGGCCAGCAAGATGAAGGTGCAGGCCGCGATCCAGGGCGACGCGGTGCGCGTCACCGGCGCCAAGCGCGACGACCTGCAGGCGGCGATGGCGCTGATCCGCAAGGACGTGGCCGACGTGCCGCTGTCGTTCAACAACTTCCGCGACTGAGCCGGCCGCGGGATGCGCGCCGCACTGCTGTCGGCCGTGCTGATCCTCGCCGCGGCCGGGGCTGCGGCGCAGCAGCCCTCACGTCGCGTGGCCTTGAGCGGCAGCATGGGCAGCCGCGCGCTGCTGGTGATCGACGGCGATGCGCCGCGCGCGGTGGCGGTGGGCAGCACCGTGCAGGGCGTCAAGTTGCTCAGCGTGAACGAGGCGCAGGCGGTGGTCGAGATCGACGGCCGGCGGCAGACGCTGCGCCTCGGCGAAGCGGCGGTGAACCTGGGCGGCGCGGCCAGCGCCGGCAGCGGCACCCAGATCACCCTCAGCAGCGACGCCAACGGCCACTTCCAGGCCCAGGGCCAGATCAACGGCCGTGGCGTGCTGTTCCTGGTGGACACCGGCGCGACCATGGTCTCGATGGGGCAGGACGAGGCCGAGCGCCTGGGCCTGGCCTACAAGAACGGCGAGCGCATCGGCCTGCGCACCGCCAACGGCAACACCGTGGGCTACCGCATCTCGCTGAACACGGTGCGGGTCGGTGACGTCGAGGTGCACAACGTGGCGGCGGTGGTGCAGCCCCAGCCGATGCCCTTCATCCTGCTCGGCAACAGCTTCCTGACGCGCTTCCAGATGAAGCGCGAGAACGACACGCTGCTGCTGCAGCGGCGCTACTGATCGCGCACCGGCGATGCGCGGCGTGGCTGTTCTCAAGGAAACGTCGGGCCGCCCCAAGTTTCCTTGACCCCCGCGGGGGGCGGGCTGGGCGCAGACCGGCCCCGGGTTTGCTCAGTAGCCGGCCGCCAGACCGGTGTTGCGCCGCGGGTCGTTGGCGCCGTAGTAGCGGTTGCTGCCGACCGGCTTGCCGCCCAGCGAGGGCGCGCCGACCAGGATGGCTGCCACATGGTTGGCCGGTTGCGGGGCGCCGAATCGGTGCCCCATGCCGAGCAGGATCTGCCGCGTGTCGGGGCTCAGCGCGAACGGCTCGAGGTTCGTCGCCTCCGGCTGCCACTGCTGGTGGAAGCGCGGGGCATCGACCGCCTCCTGCACCGTCATGCCGTAGTCGATCAGGTTCAGCAGCACCAGCGCCGTCACGGTGATGATGCGGCTGCCGCCGGGCGTGCCCAGCACCAGCACCGGCTGGCCGTCGCGCGACACGATGGTCGGGCTCATCGAGCTGAGCGGACGCTTGCCGGGCGCGATCCGGTTCGACTCGCCCTGCACCAGGCCGTACAGGTTCGCGGCGCCGAGCTTGATGGTGAAGTCGTCCATCTCGTTGTTCAGCAGCACGCCGGTGCCGGCCGCGGCGACGCGGGCTCCGAACCAGTCGTTGAGCGTGTAGGTCACCGAGGCCGCATTGCCCTCGCGGTCGATGATGGAGTAGTGGGTGGTGTTGCTGCCCTCGTGCGGCGCGACGCCGGGTCGCAGGTCCTGCGACACGCCGGCCCGCGCCGGGTCGATGGCGGCCCGGATGCGCGCGGCGTAATCCTTGTCGAGCAGGCGCTCCAGCGGGTTGTGCACGAAGTCGGGGTCGCCAGGTAGCTGTTGCGGTCGACGTAGGCATGGCGCATCGCCTCGATCTGGTAGTGCACGCCCTGCGCCGCACCATAGCCCAGCTCCTGCAGCGGATAACCCTCCAGGATGTTGAGGAGCTCGCACAGGATCACGCCGCCGGCGCTCGGGGGCGGCGCCGAGACGATCCGGTAGCCGCGGTAGTCGCACTCCACCGGCGCGAGCTCGCGGGTCGCGTACTGGTCCAGATCGGCCTGCGTGATCAGGCCGCCACCGGCCCGACTCGACGCCACCAGCGCCGCACCCACCGGGCTCTGGTAGAAGCCGCGGCTGCCGTGGCGGGCGATGCGCTGCAGCGTACGCGCCAGGTCCTTCTGCACCAGCCGCTGGCCGGCAGACCACGGCGCGCCCTCGCGCAGGAAGATCGCGGCCGAGGCCGGGTCCTTGCGGAAGTCGTCGGTCGCGGTGGCGAGCATGGCGATGTCGCCCGGCTCCAGCACGAAGCCACGACGCGCCAGCCGCAGCGCGGGTGCCACGAGGGCCGCACGTTGCATCGTGCCGTACTTCGCACGCGCGAACTCGAGCCCGGACACCGTGCCGGGCACGCCGACGGCCAGATGGCCGCGCGTGCTGAGACCCTTGACCGGCTGACCATCGGCGCCGAGGTACATGTCGGCCGTGGCCGCGAGCGGCGCCTTCTCGCGGAAGTCGAGAAAGGTCTTGCGGCCGTCGGCGAACTGCAGCGTCATGAAGCCGCCGCCGCCCAGGTTGCCGGCCGCCGGGTAGACCACCGCCAGCGCGTAGCCGACCGCCACCGCGGCATCGACCGCATTGCCGCCGCGCCGCAGCACGTCGACCCCGACCTGCGTCGCCAGCCGGTGCGCGGTGACGACCATGCCGTTCTCGGCCGCGACCGGCGCGACCGACGCTGCCTGCACGGCCATCGCGGTCAGCACCACGGCCGCGGCAAAGAGGGACCTCAAGCACTGGGCTGCTGCATGCATGGCAAAGCTCCTGGGCACACGTCGTCCGCTCGAGGACGCTCGGCCCAGGATAGCCCGCAGGCCCCGGCCTGTGCAGGGTGCGGGGCAACACCGCAGCCGGCCGCTGCGGCGCTGCACGGCCTCGGTGAGCGTGTGGAGCCGCTCGCTACACTGCCGGATGCGCATTTCGCAGGTGTTGTTCTCCCAGGGTTTCGGCACGCGGCGCGATTGCGCCGGGCTCATCCACGCAGGCGCCGTCGAGGTGGCCGGCCGTGTGGTCGACGACCCCGACGAGGAGCTGCCCACCGAGGGCCTGGTGTTCAGCGTGCAGGGCCGGGCCTGGCCCTTCCACGACAAGGCGCTGGTGCTGCTGCACAAGCCCACCCACTACGAGTGCTCGCAGAAGCCGCGCCACCACCCGGCGTGCTCTCGCTGCTGCCGACGCCGCTGCGTGTGCGCGGTCTGCAGCCGGTCGGACGGCTCGACGAGGACACCACCGGTGCACTGCTGCTCACCGACGACGGCACGCTCATCCACCGGCTCACATCCCCCAAGCACCACGTGCCCAAGGTCTACGAGATCACGGCCAAGCATGCGCTGGCCGACGAGCAGATCGCCCGCCTGACCGAGGGCGTGGTGCTCGACGACGATCCCCAGCCGGTGCGCGCGGCCGCGGCCGAACGCACCGGCGAGCTCACGCTGCGCCTCACGCTGACCGAAGGCAAGTACCACCAGGTCAAGCGCATGCTGGCGGCGGTGGGCAACCGCTGCGAGGCGCTGCACCGCAGCCGCATCGGCGCGCTGGCCCTGGACGACCTCCCGGTCGGCCAGTGGCGCTGGGTCGGCCCGGACGAGCGGGCCCGGCTGCTGCAGAAGTAGCGACCCCGCGCCGCCGCTTCAGGCCGGCATCAAGCCTGGATCAGGCCCCAGCGCAGCGCCACCAGCGTGATCTCGCTCTGGTTGCTGGCGTTGAGCTTCTGCTTGATGTGGTACAGGTGCGTGCCCACGGTGCTGGGCGAGAGCTTCAGCGTCTCGGCAATCTGCGCCACCGTCATGCCGCGCGCGAGCTGGATGAAGACCGAGAACTCGCGCTCGCTCAGCATGTCGGCCGGGCTGGTCTCGCCGTCGATCTGCGCCACCGCCAGACGCTGCGCGGTCTGGGCGTCCACGTAGCGCTCGCCACGCGCGACGGCCGTCACCGCAGCGATCAGCGCCTCAGGCGCGCTGCGCTTGGCCAGGTAGCCCAGCGCGCCGGCGCGCAGCACGCGCTGCGGGTGTGCGGTGTCCTCGTGGGCCGACAGCACCAGCAGCCTGAGCTTCGGGTCCTGGGCCAGCAGCCGCCGCACTGCTTCCAGCCCGCCCATGCCGGGCATCGACAGATCCATCACCACCACGTCGGGTCGCGCCTTGGGCACCGCCTGGCAGGCTTCCTCGCCGGTCTCGGCCTCGGCCACCACCTCGATGTCGGCATTGGCCAGCAGCATGCGAAAGCCCATGCGCACCAGCGCATGGTCGTCGACCAGCATCACGCGGATCATGTTCAGGAAGGGCGCAGCAAGGAGTGGATCGGCAGGACGGCCTGCGTCCGGCCACCGGCCCGGCCCGCGAGGGCCCGGCCGCTGGCACAGCCTAACGCAGCCGGCTGCCGGCGACCTCCTATCGTTGTCCCCCACGCGGCACGCGGCGAC
>NZ_AZND01000185.1:0-6707 GCF_000576205.1 Methylibium sp. T29
CCGGCGCCGGTGCCCGTGCTGCCGCACCCCTCGCTCGCCATGAGCGTCGCACCCCGGCCCTTCTGAGCGACGGGCGTCGCTGCGACAGGTGTGTCTCGCACCGATGCGCCGGTGCGACACCGGCCCGCCGTGCGCCGCGGCGGGCCGCCCGCGAGGCCGAGATTGTGGCGACGCCACCACGAACACGCACCTCTCGCCCGGGGCTGTTGTCGCGCCGGCCATGGGCATGGCGATTGCACCTTCAGCCCGCCTGCGAACAGACAGGTGCGGCCCGCGTCCCGCGGGTCGACGAACGAGTGCATCCACCCCAAGGAGACAAACCACATGAATGCATTGAACGCGATCTCGCTCAGCGTCGGCCTCTGGGTCGGCATCTGGTGCTTCGCCACGCTCGGCTACCTGGAGCCCAAGGTGATGACCTGGATCACCTTCCTGACCTGGGCCTCGTTCTACGCCGCCGGCGGCGGCAAGGCCGGGCTCGTGAAGGCGATCGCCAGCGCCTTCGCCGGCACGCTGATCTCGGCGGCGATCGTCTGGCTCAACGGCCAGCTCGGCGGCGGGGTGCAGGGCGTGGGCCTGGTGATCTTCAGCCTGCTGCTCGCGGTGCTGGGCTGGGCGCTGTGCCAGCTGTCGAAGGTGGACCTGTTCAGTTTCATCCCCGGTGCCTTCATTGGCGCGGCGTCGTTCTTCGGTGCCGGCGCGCCGCTCGACGGCAAGCTGGGCTGGGTGCTGGTGTCCATCGTGTGCGGCGCCGTGATGGGGCTGATCTCGGAGCGCGTGGGCCAGGCGATGACCGCCAAGGCGCCGGCCTGAACCACGCCGGCATCGCACGATGACGACCCGCAGCGGCGGCACGACGGCACGCCGGCCGCTGCGGATTCCCGGCCCCCCTGGAGAACGCCCGTGACGCGCCTGACCCTCAAGGGCTCCCCCGTCTACACCGAAGGCCACCTGCCGGTGGTCGGCCACGAGGCGCCCCGGTTCACGCTGACCGGCAAGGACCTGGTCGACGTCGGCCTCGAGCAGTTCGGCATGCAGCGCAAGCTGCTCAACATCGTGCCCAGCCTGGAGATGCCGACCTGCGCGGCGTCGCTGCGCCGCTTCAACGACCACGCGCGCCAGACCCCCGGCAGCGTGGTGCTGTCGATCTCGCACGACCTGCCGTTCGCCGCGCAGAGCCGCATCGACGCGGCGCAGCTCGACCGCGTGGTCGCGCTGTCGCTGTTCCGCAGCCCACATTTCGCGCGCGCCTACGGGGTCGACATCGTCAGCGGCCCGCTCAAGGGCCTGACCGCGCGCGCGGTGCTGGTCCTCGACGGCCACAACCGCGTGCTGCACGCGCAGCTGGTGCGCGAGATCACCGACGAACCCGATTACGCGCTGGCCGCCGCCGCGCTGACCCGCAGCGCCTGAGCGCGACCGATGCGCCGGCGCGACGGCTGTCGCATCGGGCCTGTCACACCTGTCTCGCTGCGACGCCGGAACGCCGCTGCGGCGTCTTCCGTGAATCGCACGGCCGCGGCGCAAAGCCAGCATCGGCGCGGCCTGCAGCCCGATCCGCAACCGTGATCCCGGCATGGCACGCGGCTTGCGCTGAAGGCCGCATCACGAAATCAGGAGACTTCCGAATGTCCGCTCCCGGAGCGACCCCGGCGCCTTGCATCGGCATCATCGCGAACCCGGTGTCGGCGCGCGACATCCGCCGCATCATCGCGAACGCCGGCAACCTGCAGATCACCGATCGCGTGAGCATCGTGATGCGGGTGATGAGCGCCGCCGGGGCGATGGGCGTGAAGAAGGTTTTGATGATGCCGGACAACGGCGGCATCCGCGCCATGCTGACGCGCAATCTCAAGCGCGAGCACGACATGCACCACGCCTTCCCCGCGCTCGAGTTCCTGGACATGGAACCCACGACCACGGTGAACGACACCTTCACCGCGGCGCGCCTGATGCGCGCGGCCGGCGTGCGGGCGATCGTCGTGCTCGGCGGCGACGGCACGCACCGCGCGGTGGTGCGCGAATGCCGGGACGTCCCGATCGCCGGGCTGTCCACCGGCACCAACAACGCCTTCCCCGAGATGCGCGAGTCCACCATCACCGGCATCGCGGTCGGCCTCTATGCCTCGGGCCAGTTGAGCGACGCACAGGCGCTGATGCCGAACAAGCTGCTCGAGGTGTCGATCAACGACGGCGAGCGGCGCGACATCGCGCTGGTCGACGCGGTGATCTCCACCGACCGCTACATCGGCGCGCGCGCGGTCTGGAAGACCGAGAGCCTGGCCGCCGCCTACCTGACGTTCGCCGAGCCGCAGGCGATCGGCCTGTCGGCCATCGGCGGGCTGCTGCAGCCGGTCGGCCGGCGCGACCCGGGCGGCCTGGCCATCCAGCTCAGCGAAGACCCCGCGACCCGCAGGCTCCAGCTGCTGGCGCCGATCGCGCCGGGCATGGTGCGCCCGGTCGGCATCGCGCATTGGGAAGCCATGCCGGCCGGCCAGCCCTTCACCGTGGCGCTCGACGCCGGCGTGGTGGCGCTCGACGGCGAGCGCGAGCTGACCTTCGACGCCGGCGAGCGCGTGGAGATCACGCTGCGCGAGAACGCTTTCCCCACGGTGGACGTGGCCCGTTGCATGCAGCTCGCTGCGAGCGAAGGCCTGTTCCGCCTCATGACCCACCCAGCCTAGATAGGAGACAACACCATGGCAGGCAAGAACCCGTTCCCTCTGAGCAAGGAAGCGCTGCTGAATTGCTATCGCTCGATGCGCACGATCCGTGATTTCGAGGAACGACTGCACGTGGACTTCGGCCGCGGCGACATCCCCGGCTTCGTGCACCTGTACGCCGGTGAAGAGGCAGGCGGCGTGGGCATCATGAGCCACCTGGGCGACGGTGACCGCATCGCCTCCACGCACCGCGGCCACGGCCACTGCATCGCCAAGGGCGTGGACGTCGTCGCGATGATGAAGGAGATCTACGGCAAGAAGGGTGGCTGCGGCAACGGCAAGGGCGGCTCGATGCACATCGCCGACCTGTCCAAGGGCATGATGGGCGCCAACGGCATCCTCGGCGCCGGCGCACCGCTGATCTGCGGCGCGGCGCTGGCCGCCAAGTTCCGCAAGAAGAACGAGGTCGGCATCTGCTTCGTCGGTGACGGCGCCTCCAACCAGGGCACCTTCCTCGAGAGCCTGAACCTGGCCGCGGTGTGGACCCTGCCGGTGATCTTCGTCGTCGAGAACAACGGCTACGCCGAATCGACCTCGCGCGATTACGGCACCGCGGTGGACAGCTACGTCGACCGCGCCTCCGGCTTCGGCATGCCCGGCATCACGGTGGACGGCACCGACTTCTTCGCGGTCTACGAGGCCGCCGGCGAAGTGATCAAGCGCGCCCGTGAAGGCGGCGGCCCCTCGCTGCTCGAAGTGAAGATGGTCCGCTTCTACGGCCACTTCGAGGGCGACGCGCAGACCTACCGCGCCCCGGGCGAGCTCGACGACATCCGCACCAACCAGGACTGCCTGCTGAAGTTCAAGGCGCATGTCACGAAGGCCGGCGTGATCAGCGCTGCGGAACTCGAGGCGATCGACAAGGAAGTGGCCGCACTGATCGAAGACGCGGTGAAACAGGCCAAGGCCGCCCCGCTGCCCACCGCCGCCGACCTGCTGACCGACGTGTACGTGTCCTACTGAAGCGCGCGCACACCACAAGACACCCGAACAGACCCAGGAGACATTTCATGGCCAGAAAAATCAGCATGAAGCAGGCGATCAACGAGGCGCTTGATCAGGAAATGACGCGCGACCCGTCGGTGATCGTGCTCGGCGAGGACATCGTCGGCGGCGCCGGCGGCCAGGGCGAGATGGACGCGTGGGGCGGCGTGCTCGGCGTGACCAAGGGCCTGTACGCCAAGCACGGCGACCGCCTGATGGACACGCCGCTGTCCGAGAGCGCCTACGTCGGCGCGGCCGTCGGTGCGGCCGCCTGCGGCATGCGTCCGGTCGCCGAACTGATGTTCATCGACTTCATGGGCGTGTGCTTCGACCAGATCTTCAACCAGGCCGCCAAGTTCCGCTACATGTTCGGCGGCAAGGCCGAGACGCCGGTCGTGATCCGTGCGATGGTCGGCGCCGGCTTCCGCGCCGCCGCCCAGCACAGCCAGATGCTGACGCCGCTGTTCACCCACATCCCCGGCCTGAAGGTGGTGTGCCCGAGCACGCCGTACGACACCAAGGGCATGCTGATCCAGGCGATCCGCGACAACGACCCGGTGATCTTCTGCGAGCACAAGAACCTCTACGGCTTCGAGGGCGAGGTGCCCGAGGCCTCGTACGCGATCCCGTTCGGCGAGGCGAACGTGGTGCGTGAAGGCAAGCACGCCACCATCGTGACCTACGGTCTGATGGTGCACCGCTCGCTCGACGCCGCCGCCACGCTGGCCAAGGAAGGTGTCGAGGTCGAGATCGTCGACCTGCGCTCGCTGTCGCCGATCGACATGGACACGGTGCTGGACAGCGTCACGAAGACCGGCCGCCTGATCTGCGTCGACGAGGCCAGCCCGCGCTGCAACATCGGTACCGACGTGTCGGCCCAGGTCGCGATGCAGGCCTTCGGCGCGCTCAAGGCCCAGATCGAACTGGTGTCGCCGCCGCACGTGCCGGTGCCCTTCTCCCCGACCCTCGAGGATCTCTACATTCCGTCGGCCGCGCAGGTCGCCGACGCGGTGCGCCGCACCATGAAAGGAAAGCACTGATGTCCGGCATCACTCCCATCGTCATGCCCAAGTGGGGCCTGTCGATGTCCGAAGGCACCGTCGTCGCCTGGCTGGTCGACGTGGGTGACGAGATCGAGGTGGGCACGCCCATCCTCGACGTGGAAACCGACAAGATCGCCAACGCGGTCGAGGCGCCGGACCCCGGCGTGCTGCGCCGCAAGGTGGCCAGCGACGGCGAACTGCTGCCGGTGAAGGCGCTGCTCGGCGTGATGGGCGGCAGCGACGTCAGCGATGCCGACATCGACGCTACATCGCGTCCTACGTGATGCCCGCGGCCGACGAGGACGACGAAGCCAGCGCCGGCCCGGCCTACCTGTACGCCGATGTCGACGGCACCCGCATCCGCTACGCCCGCAAGGGTGCGGAAGACGGCACCCCGGTGCTGTTCATCCACGGCTACGGCGGCGACCTGGACAACTGGCTGTTCAACATCGACGCCGTCGGCGAGAAGAGCCCGGTGATCGCGCTCGACCTGCCGGGTCACGGCCAGTCGGACGCCAAGCTGCCGGGCGCGAGCCTCGAGGCGCTGGCGGACTTCGTGGCGCGCTTCATGGCCGTGATCGACGTGGCGCAGGCGCACGTGGTCGGCCACTCGATGGGCGGCGCGATCGCCTCCCAGCTGGCGTTGTCGCACCCGAAGCGCGTGGCCTCGCTGAGCCTGATCGCCAGCGCCGGCCTCGGCCCGGACATCAACAACGGCTACACCGAGGGCTTCGCCAACGCCGCATCGCGCCGTGACCTGAAGCCGGTGCTGGAGCAGTTGTTCAAGGACCCGGGGCTGGTGAGCCGCCAGATGGTCGACGATGTGCTGAAGTACAAGCGCCTCGACGGCGTGAGCGAGGTGCTGGCCACGCTGGGTCGCGGTCTGTTCGCGGCCGGGCGCCAGGCTTCGCAGCCCGGTCTGCAGCTCGAGTCGACCGGCAAGCCGGTGCTCGTGGTCTGGGGTCGCGACGACCAGGTGGTGCCGGCGGCCCATGCCGGCAACGCCCCAGCCGGCGCGACGGTGGAGGTGTTCGACGACGCCGGCCACATGGTCCAGATGGAACGGGCCAACGACGTCAACCGGCTGCTCAAGCAGCATGTGGGCGGCTGAGTCGCACCACGCCGCACCGATGGTCGAACCGTCGGTACGGCGCCAGTTCACCCTGCTCGACGGCGCGCCCGCCGACAGCGATGGCGTGGCCATCGAGCAGGCGCTGCTGCAGCGCGCGGCCGAAGGCGTGGCCGTGGCGCACGTGTGGGAGGCCACGCCCGGCTTCGTGGTGCCGGCCTCCTACAGGCGCTTCGAGCGCTTCGAGGCCGCCTGTGCCATTTTCGCGGCGCAGGGTCTGCCGGTGCAGGTGCGTTGCTCGGGCGGCGGACTGGTCCCGCAGGGGCCGGGCATGGTGAACCTCAGCCTGGCGTGGCGTACCCACGCCGCCATGGGTTCGGCTGCCGATGCGGTGTACACGGCACTGTGCCGCCTGTTGCAGGCGAGTGCAGCCACCTTCGGCATCCTCGCGACGCCGCAGGCGGTGTCGGGTTCGTTCTGCGATGGCCGCTACAACCTCGCGGTGAACGGTCGCAAGGTCGCCGGCACCGCGCAGTACTGGCGGCGCGCCAGCGCGTCCGAGCAGATCGTGCTCGCCCACGCCTGCCTGCTGGTCGACGCCGATCTGGACACGCTGACCCGCCATGCGAATGCCTTCGAGGCCGAGATCCGCAGCGACCGCGTCTACCGCAGCGACGCCATCACCAACCTCGCCCGCGGCTCCGGCGGCCCGGTGCCGGCCGGCGGCACGCGCCGCCGCATCACGCCGCCGCACGTCGTGAGGCTGCTGCAACAGGGCGCCAGCTCCAGCACAGTGCTGTGCTGACACGGAGCCTGTCATGACTTACGACCCGCTCGCCAAGCAGAAGGCGCAGGCCAAGACGGCGCGCATCCCGATCAAGGTGGTAG
>NZ_AZND01000186.1:0-6592 GCF_000576205.1 Methylibium sp. T29
CTGCCGGCATCGAGCTGCAGGCGGAGCGGGCGGCCGCGGCCCGCCGGCTGCTGCCGTCGGCGCTGCGGGTGATCGAGGGTGACGCGACGCGCACCGAACAGGCCCCCGCGAGCCAGGACGCGGTGCTGGTGTTCACCGTGTTCTCGTCGCTGCTGGACGACACGGTCCAGCAACGTCTGGCTGCGACAATCTGGGCCTGGGTGCGGCCTGGCGGCGGCGTGCTGTTCTACGACTTCGCGGTCGACAACCCGAGCAATGCCGACGTGCGGGGCGTGTCCGTGGCGCGTGTCCGGGCGCTGTTTCCGCAGGCGCGCTGCACGGTGCGGCGGCTCACGCTGGCGCCGCCGCTGGCGCGTGCCGCGGCGCGGCTGCATGCCGGGCTGCCGGCCTGGACGAACGCCGTGCTGCCCGTGCTGCGCACCCACCGCATGGCCTGGCTGGTCAAGGATCGATGAACTGGAGAGGGTGTTTGCGATGAAGATCACCGTGGTGGGGACCGGCTATGTCGGACTGGTCACCGGCGCGTGCCTGGCCGAGATGGGCAACCACGTGCTGTGCCTGGACCTCGATGCGCGCAAGATCGAGATGCTCAATGCCGGCGGCATTCCGATCCATGAGCCGGGGCTGGAGGAGGTGGTCCAGCGCAACGCGGCCGCGAAGCGGCTGGAGTTCACCACCGATGTCGACCGCGCGGTGGCGCACGGCACGCTGCAGTTCATCGCAGTCGGCACGCCGCCCGACGAGGACGGTTCGGCGGACCTGCAGTACGTGGTGGCGGCGGCGCGCGCGATCGGCGAGCGCATGACCGACTACAAGGTCGTGATCGACAAGAGCACGGTGCCGGTCGGCACCGCCGACAAGGTGCGTGCCGCCATCGACGCGGCGTTGGCGGCGCGCGGCGTGAAGCTCGAGTTCGCCGTCGTCAGCAACCCCGAGTTCCTGAAGGAGGGCGCCGCGGTGGCCGACTTCATGCGCCCCGACCGGGTGGTGATCGGCGCCGACGACGAGCGCGCCATCCTGCTGATGCGCTCGCTCTACGCGCCTATGTGCGCAACCGCGACCGCGTGCTCGTGATGGACCTGAAGAGCGCCGAGTTCACCAAGTACGCCGCGAACTCCATGCTCGCCACCCGCATCAGCTTCATGAACGAGCTGTCGCGCGTGGCCGAGGCGGTGGGTGCCGACATCGAGCTGGTGCGCCAGGGCATCGGCAGCGATCCGCGCATCGGCACCCAGTTCCTCTACGCCGGCTGCGGCTATGGCGGCTCCTGCTTCCCGAAGGACGTGAAGGCGCTGATCCGCTCGGCGAGCGAAGCGGGTCAGGAGCTCGAACTTCTGAGTGCGGTGGAGTCGGTCAACGAGCGCCAGAAGCAGGTGCTGGGCGACAAGATCCTGGCCCGTTTCGGCACCGAGCTGAGCGGCAAGCGCATCGCGCTCTGGGGCCTGGCCTTCAAGCCCGGCACCGACGACATGCGCGAGGCGCCGAGCCGTGTGCTGATCGCGCGGCTCACCGCGGCGGGGGCCGAGGTCACCGCCTACGACCCGGTGGCGATGGCCGAGGCGCGCCGCGCGATGCCCGGGCAGGCCGGGCTGCGCTACGCCGATTCGGCGGTGGCCGCGCTGGAAGGGGCTGACGCGCTGGTGATCGTGACCGAGTGGAAGGAATTCCGCAGCCCCGATTTCGACGCGATCCGGACCACGCTGCGCACGCCGCTGGTGTTCGACGGGCGCAACCTGTTCGAGCCGGCGCTGATGAAGCAGCTCGGCATCGAGTACCACGCGATCGGCCGTCCGAGCCCATGACCGCGCCGCCCTTCCTGCCCTTCGCGCTGCCCGAGATCGGCGAGGAGGAGATCGCCGAGGTCGTCGACACGCTGCGCTCGGGCTGGGTCACCACCGGGCCGAAGGCGCGGCGCTTCGAGCAGGACTTCGCGGCCTTCCTCGGCGATCCGTCGCTGCACGCCATCGCCGTCAACTCCGCCACCGCCGGTCTGCACCTCGCGCTCGAGGCGCTGGGCATCGGCCCGGGCGACGAGGTCATCACCACCACCCACACCTTCACTGCCACGGCCGAGGTGGTGCGCTACCTCGGCGCCGACGTGGTGCTGGTCGACATCGATCCGGCCACGCTGAACATCGACCCGGCCCGGGTCGAGGCCGCGATCACGCCGCGCACCCGCGCCATCATCCCCGTCCACTACGCCGGCCTCGCGGCGGACATGGACGCGATCCTCACCCTTGCGCGCCGGCACGGCCTGAAGGTGGTGGAGGACGCGGCGCATGCGCTGCCCACCACCTGCGGCGGCGCGCTGGTCGGCACGCTGGCGAGCGACGCCACGGTGTTCAGCTTCTACGCCAACAAGACCATCACCACCGGTGAAGGCGGCATGGTCGTCACGCGCGATCCCGAGCTCGCAAAGCGCGTGAAGGTGATGCGCCTGCACGGCATCAGCCGCGATGCCTTCGACCGCTTCACCGCCAAGACGCCGAGCTGGCACTACGAGATCGTCGCGCCGGGCTACAAGTACAACCTGACCGACATCGCCGCGGCGCTGGGCATCCACCAGCTCCAGCGCGCTCGCGGCTTCCAGCAGCGCCGCGCGACGATCGCGCAGCGCTACCGGGCCGCCTTTGCCGACCTGCCGGTGCAGCTGCCACCCGAGCCCGAGCCGGGCCAGCTGCACGCCTGGCACCTCTACGTGCTGCGGCTCGGCGACGATGCCCCGCTCGCGCGCGACGCCTTCATCGAGCGGCTGTTCGAGCTGGGCATCGGCGTCAGCGTGCACTACATCCCGCTGCACCTGCACCCCTACTGGCGCGAGCGCTACGGCCTGGATGCGGCGCAGTTCCCCCACAGCCAGCACGCCTACGAACGCATGCTGAGCCTGCCGCTGTACACGAAGATGAGCGAGGCGGACATCGAGCACGTGATCGCGGCCGTGCGGCAGCTGCTGCTGCAGGGCTGACCGGGCGCGGCGCCGGCATGGCCAAGCGACTGGTCGACCTGGTGTTCGCGGTGGGCGGCCTGCTGCTGCTGTCGCCGCTGCTGCTGCTGACCGCGCTGGCGATCCGGCTCGACTCGCCCGGGCCGGTGTTCTTCCGCCAGGAGCGCGTGGGACGCCACGGTCGGCCGTTCCGCATCCACAAGTTCCGCACCATGGTGGCCGACGCGCCGCTGCGCGGCCCGGCGCTCACGGTGGGCGATGACGCCCGCATCACGCGCGTGGGGCGCTGGCTGCGCGAGCGCCGGCTCGACGAGCTGCCGCAGCTGATCGACGTGCTGCGCGGCGACATGAGCGTGGTCGGCCCGCGCCCCGAGCTGCCGCGCTACGTGGCGCAGTACCCGGCGGCGCTGCGCGAGCGCGTGCTGGCCGTGCGGCCCGGCATCACCGATCCGGCCTCGCTGGCCCACCTGGACGAGAGTGCGCTGCTGGCGCAGGCGGCCGACCCCGAGCGCGAGTACGTCGAGGTGGTGTTGCCGCGCAAGCTGCAGCTGGCCGCCGATTACGCGGACCGCGCCTCGACCGCGACCGACCTGGGCGTGCTGTGGCGCTCGGTGAAGCTGCTGATGGGAAGCGGAAAACGATAATCGCAGCCGTGCCGTCTTCCCGCCCTTCATGACCCCGACGCCTTCCGTGTGGCACTGGCTCGACGCCCGGCTGAGCCGCGTGCGCCCGCATCGCGAGCGGCTGGCGCTGCTGATCGACGCCGCGGTCATCGCCGTCTGCTGGCAGTTCACCTACCTGTTCCGGCTCGGCTTCGAGCGCTGGTTCAGCGCGCGGCCCGGCTACGACGGTTGGGTGCTGCTGGGCATCGTGGTTCTCTATGTGGCGGTGTTCCTGGTGCTGCGCGTGCCGCGTGGCATGTGGCGCTTCTCCGGCTTCGGCGAGATCAAGCGCCTGACGATCGCCTGCACGCTGGCGGGCGGGCTGGCCGCCGGCGCGGTGATGGGGGCCGAACTGCGCGCCATCCCGCGTGCGGTGCTGGCGCTGCACCCCTCGTCGCGCTGATGGGCCTGGCCAGCGTGCGCATCGCCTACCGCATGCTCTACGAGCACCTGCGCGCGCGCATCTCCGGCAGCGCCCGCGAGACGCGCCGGGCGCTGGTGCTCGGTGCGGGCGACGCGGCGCGCCTGCTGCTTGCCGGCCTGCAGCACCAGGCTGGGTGGTGGCGGGCCTGCTCGACGACCACCCGGCCAAGCAACGCGCCCGCATCGGCGGCGTGCCGGTGATCGGCCCGCTCGCGAGCGTGGTCGAGCACGTGAGGCTGCTCGACATCAGCCACGTCATCATCGCCATGCCCTCGCTGCGCGGCCCGGCGCGACGTCGCGTGATCGATCTTGCGGCCGAGACCGGCCTGCCGGTGCTCACCGTGCCCTCCGCCGAAGAACTGCTGGAAGGCGCCGCCGTCAGCCGGGTGCGCGACATCGAGCCGGAAGACCTGCTGGGCCGTGAGCCGGTGGTGTTGGACGAAGCCGGCATCTCCGAGTGCCTGAAGGGCAAATGCGTGATGATCACCGGCGCGGGCGGCAGCATCGGCAGCGAGCTGTGCCGGCAGGTGGCGCGCTACGGGCCGTCGAGGCTGGTGCTGTACGAGCTGAGCGAGTTCAACCTCTACACCATCGAGCAGTCGCTGAGCGACAGCTTCCCCGCGCTGCCGCTGGTGCGCCTGATCGGCGACGTGAAGAACGCCGCGCACCTGCGGCAGGTGATGGCGCGCTGGCAGCCGCAGATCGTGTTCCATGCCGCGGCCTACAAGCATGTGCCGCTGATGGAGGAGGAGCACAACGCCTGGGCGGCGCTGCAGAACAACACACTGGGCACCTGGCAGGCGGCCAGCGAGGCGGCACGGGCCGGGGCGGAGCGCTTCGTGCTCATCAGCACCGACAAGGCGGTGAACCCGACCAACGTGATGGGTGCGACCAAGCGCGCCGCTGAGATGGTGATCTCGCACCTGGCCTCGCAGGGCCATGCGACGCGCTTCATGGCCGTGCGCTTCGGCAATGTGCTCGGCTCCAGCGGCAGCGTGATCCCCAAGTTCAAGGAACAGATCGCCAAGGGCGGCCCGGTGACGGTGACCCATGCCGAGATCACGCGCTATTTCATGACCATCCCGGAGGCCGCGCGGCTGGTGGTGCAGGCGGCCGCGATCGGCGAGACCGGGCAGGTGTACGTGCTGGACATGGGCGAGCCGGTGCGCATCGTCGACCTGGCGCGCGACCTGATCCGCCTGGCGGGCCACACGGTCGACGAAATCGGCATCGTGTACAGCGGCCTGCGAGCCGGTGAGAAGCTCTACGAGGAACTGCTGGCCGATGCCGACCACACGCTGCCCACGCCGATCGCGCGGTTGCTGATCGCGCGCATCGAGGCCGACGTCTCGCGTGTGTCGGCGCTGGTCGACCGGGCGCTGCATCCGGACAGTGCGACGGCCGACGAGGTGCGGCGGCAGCTGATGTGCGCAGTGCCGGAGTACCGGGCTGTCGGCGAGACCATCGCGGCCGCTTCCTCGCGTGACGTGCCTTTTCCTGTGGGCCCGACATAGATCGCTCGGCATGAATGTCGCCTATCTTGACCCTCCTTACAGCCGCTACTTCCACAAGCTGGCGGCGCGGTTGGCTCAGCCTTCGGGCGGCAGTGTCGTCGCCCTGCTGTCCTGTCCGGCCTATCGCCTGTACGCGGGGGGCGACCGCGCGCAGGTCTGGGAGCCGGGTGCGCCGGCGCAGGCGCACGACGTGCCACCGGCCTTCGAGCGGGCGGGCTGGGCGCAGACCGACTCGCCGGAATTCCGGCGCGCCTTCTCGCACGCCGTGGAGTGGTTCAAGCAGCGCTTCACCGCTGAACGCACCGACGTCTGCCTGGTGTTCTCCGATGCCCGGCCTTTCTCGCAGGCGGCGCACCTGGCGGCGCAGCAGCTGGGCGTCGTCTGCGTGTTCTTCGAGCGCGGCGCCTTCCGCTACCGCACCGCGAGCCTGAGCACGCAGGGGCTCAATGCGCGCTTCTGCCTGCGGCAGGCGCAGCAATCGCCCCTGCTCGAGGCGCTCCCGCCTTTCGATCTGCCGCCGCGCCGCGCGATCGAGCCCTGGTTGAAGCTGCGTTTCGTGGGCTTCATGGCGCTCAACGGCCTGCTCGGCTCGCTGCAGCCGCAGCGCCGGCCGATGCAGCACAAGAGCTACCATTTCTTCAACTACCTGCGCATCGCCCTCAAGCAGTTCGGCGCCGAGCATCCCGAACTGCCGCTCGCGCAGGCCCCGGAACCGCCGGCCACCGACGGGCCGGTGGTGGTGCTGCCGCTGCAGCTGCCGACGGATTCGCAGTTCGTCATGTACTCGCCGTTCCGGCACAACCAGGAACTGATCGATTTCGTGGCCCGTCAGATGCGGAACGCGCTGCCCGGGACCCCGCTGCTGGTGAAGAAGCACCCGATGGACGTGCGCAGCTACCGGCTGCCGGCCGGCGCGCGCTGGATCGACGGCAGCCTGGCCCGCTTCCACGAGCGCCCCGCGGTGTTCGTCTGCCTCAATTCGAACGTCGGCTTCGAGGCGGCGATCCACGGCAAGCCGGTGCTGTGCTTCGCCGACAGCTTCTACACCG
>NZ_AZND01000187.1:0-6546 GCF_000576205.1 Methylibium sp. T29
GCGACGCCGCTGCCGCCGCAAGTGCAGGCCAGCGAGCATCCAGCGCCCCGCGCCGCACTCGTCGCGGCCCTCGAAGCGGCTGACCCCGCTGATAGAATTGTGGTGTTCGGATCGTTCTTCACCGTCGGTGGCGTGCTCGAGAACGGGTTGCCACGCCGCACTGCCAAGCATCTGGGTTGACATTGCGGTTGCCGACCCGATGTGCAGGTCCGACGGCCTGCATCGCGGAACCATCGCAGGGCGTTGCGCTTGCCGTCGATCACCTCCCGGAAGCCTCCTCGCATGGGTCTGCTGTCCTTCTTTCAACGCAAGTCCGGCACCGGGTCCGGCGCCTCACCGACCGACGCTGATTCCGTCGAACTCGCGCGTGGCCGTGCACGTCGCCGCCTGGTCGGCGCGACAGTGCTGGTGGTGCTGGGTGTGTTGGGCTTTCCTCTGCTGTTCGACACGGCGCCGCGACCGCTGTCGGGCGATATCCCGATCGACATTCCTCGCAAGGACGCTGCCGCGCCGCTGGTCACCAAGCCGGCGAGTCCGCCGTCGGACGCCGTGACGGCACCGAAGGACGATGCGGTCATGACGGAGCGCGCCGAGGAGGCCGGACGCGAGGTCGCCGTGCCGGCTGCGTCGCCGCGTGTCGCGGCTGCGCCCCCGGAAAAGCCCGCAGTAAAACCCGCCGACAAGAAGCCTGAGCCGGCCGCCAGCAAGCCCGCATCCACCAAGCCGGCGGTGGCCGCCGATGCTGCCCGAGCCAGGGCCGCGTTGGAAGGCAAGCCTGCGGTCGTCGCGGCCAAGACCGAGGCTGCCGACAAGCCCTCCGATGGCAGTACACGCTTCGTCGTGCAGGTCGGTGCCTACAGTGAGGCCGACTCTGCCCGCGAGGCCCGCTCGCGTGTCGAGAAGCTGGGCTACAAGACCTACACGCAGGTCGTGGAGACGCCATCGGGCAAGCGCATCCGGGTGCGCATCGGCCCCTACGCCGATCGCGGTGAGGCCGACAAGGTGGCCGCGAAGATCAAGCAATCCGGCCTCGGTTCGGCCGTGCTCACGCTGTGAGCGCCGCCGTGGCGCAGGTCAGCTGGGTTGACTGGGTGTTCCTCGCCGTCGTCGGCCTGTCGGTCATCGTGGGTCTGGTGCGCGGCCTGCTGTACGAGGTGATGTCGCTGCTGGGCTGGGTGGTCGCCTACGTGGCGGCGCAGGCCTTCGGCTTCGCCGTGGCGCCGAGCATCCCGGTCGGGGCACCGGCTCGGGGCTCAATCTCGCAGCGTCGTTCATGATCGTCTTCGTGGCCGTGCTGATCGGCTGGGGTTTCCTGTCGTGGCTGATCAAGAAGCTGGTGCAGGCCTCGCCGCTGAGTCCGCTCGATCGGGTGCTGGGCGCGGTGTTCGGTCTGTTGCGCGGTGTGCTGGTGGCGCTGGTCGCCGCGACGGCGGTCACCATGACGCCGCTGGCGACATCGCCGGCATGGCAAGCTGCCCACAGCGTGGCGGGCCTGCAGGCGGTGCTGGCCGGCCTGAAGCCGCTGCTGCCGCACGAGGTGGCGCGGCATCTGCGGGCCTGAGAGAGATTCATTTCAAGGGGTAGTCCATGTGTGGCATCGTCGGTGTGATCTCCACGGCACCGGTCAATCAGCTGATCTATGACGCACTGCTGCTGCTGCAGCACCGCGGGCAGGACGCAGCCGGCATCGTGACAGCGGGGCCGGACGCCAAGGGCCGCAAGTTCTTCATGCACAAGGCGCGTGGCATGGTGCGCGACGTGTTCCGCACCCGCAACATGCGCGGATTGCCCGGCACCGTGGGGCTCGGCCAGGTGCGCTACCCGACCGCGGGCAACGCCTACAGCGAGGAGGAGGCGCAGCCGTTCTACGTGAACGCACCCTTCGGCCTGGTGCTGGTGCACAACGGCAATCTCACCAACGCCCATGCGCTGAAGCAGGAGCTGTATGCGGTCGATCGCCGCCACCTCAATACCGACAGCGACACCGAGGTGCTGCTGAACGTGGTGGCGCACGAGCTCGAACTCGCGGCCCGCGACTTGCCGCTGACGCCGAACGAGATCTTCAAGGCCGTCGGCGCGGTGCATCGGCGCATCAAGGGCTCTTACGCGGTGGTCTGCCTGATTGCCGGGCACGGCGTGCTGGCGTTCCGCGACCCGTTCGGCATCCGCCCGCTCTGCCTGGGCGATGCGGAAGGCCCAGAAGGACGCAGCGTCATGGTGGCCAGTGAATCGGTCGCACTCGAAGGCACCGGCCACCGCATGGTGCGCGACGTGGCGCCGGGCGAGGCGGTGTTCATCGATCTCGAAGGCCGTGTCCACGCGCGGCAGTGCGCTGCGAAGGCCTCGCTCAATCCCTGCGTATTCGAGTTCGTCTACCTGGCCCGTCCCGACTCGGTGATCGACGGCATCTCGGTCTACCAGGCGCGGCTCAACATGGGCGAGACCCTGGCGCAGCGCCTGGTATCGACGATGCCGCCGAACGAGATCGACGTGGTGATTCCGATCCCCGAGTCGAGCCGGCCGTCGGCCATGCAGCTGGCGCAGAAGCTCGGCAAGCCCTACCGCGAGGGCTTCGTGAAGAACCGCTACGTCGGCCGTACCTTCATCATGCCGGGGCAGGGCATGCGCAAGAAATCGGTGCGCCAGAAGCTCAATGCGATCGTGTCGGAGTTCAAGGGCCGCAACGTGCTGCTGGTCGACGACTCCATCGTGCGTGGCACCACCAGCAAGGAAATCGTGCAGATGGCGCGCGAGGCCGGCGCCCGCAAGGTCTTCATGGCCTCGGCCGCGCCGCCGGTGCGCTTCCCGAACGTCTACGGCATCGACATGCCGACCAAGGGCGAGCTGATCGCGCACGACCGCAGCATCGAGGAGATCCGCGAGTTCATCGGCGCCGATGCGCTGATCTACCAGGACGTCGCGGCGATGAAGAAGGCCGTGGGCTCGCTGAACCCGAACCTGGCCGGCTTCGAGGCCTCGTGCTTCGATGGCGTCTACATCACCGGTGACGTGAGTGCCGCGGACTTCGAGGCACTGGCTGCGCAGCGGCCGTTGCAACTGGAAGAAGATGCCGAGTCGGCGTCGCGGCTGGCGCTGCAGAGCGCCACGGAGGTCTGATGGCGGGCACCGACGACACCAAGCGGCTGCCGCGCGTCGATCTGCCGGCCGACGTTCGGCTGGACACGCTCGCCGTACGCGAGGGCCTGCCACCCAGCCAGTACGGAGAGAACTCCGAGGCGCTGTACCTGACCAGCAGCTTCGTGCACCCCGACGCCGCCACCGCAGCCGCGCGCTTCGCCAATGAGGAAGAAGCCTTCGTTTACTCGCGCTTCAGCAACCCGACCGTCACGATGATGGAGCGTCGCCTGGCGGCGATGGAAGGCACCGAGGCCTGCATCGCGTCGTCGAGCGGCATGAGCGCGATCCTGCTGCTGTGCCTGGGCCTGTTGAAGGCCGGCGATCACGTGATCTGCTCGCAGAGCGTGTTCGGCTCGACCATCAAGCTGCTGGGCGGTGAACTGGCCAGGTTCGGCGTCGAGACCAGCTTCGTGTCGCAGACCGACGTGGCGGCATGGCAGGCAGCCGTGAGGCCGACGACCCGCCTGCTGTTCGCCGAGACGCCGAGCAACCCGCTCACCGAGGTGTGCGACATCGCGGCGCTGGCCGACGTGGCGCACCGGGCCGGTGCCCTGCTGGCAGTCGACAACTGCTTCTGCTCGCCGGCACTGCAGCAGCCGGTGAAGCTGGGTGCCGACCTGATCGTCCATTCCGGCACCAAATACCTCGACGGCCAGGGCCGCGTGCTGGCCGGCGCGGTGTGCGGCCCGGCACATATCGTCAACGACAAGTTGGTGCCGCTGATGCGCAGCGCCGGCATGAGCCTGTCGCCGTTCAACGCCTGGGTGGTGCTGAAGGGCCTGGAAACGCTGGCGATCCGCATGGCCGCTCAGAGCGAGCGAGCGCTCGGTCTGGCGCGATGGCTCGAGGCTCACCCGGCGGTGCAGCGCGTCTACCACCCTGGCCTGCCGTCGCACCCGCAGCACGCGCTGGCGATGGCGCAGCAGAACGGCTGCGGCGGGGCGGTGGTGTCTTTCATCGTGAAGGGCGAGGGCGCGGAACTCGCGCGTCGCAACGCCTTCCACGTGATCGACAGCACGCGCATCTGCTCGATCACCGCCAACCTCGGCGACACCAAGACCACCATCACGCATCCGGCCAGCACCTCGCACGGACGACTGACCGAGGCGCAGCGCCTGGCGGCCGGCATCACGCAGGGCATGATCCGCGTTGCCGCCGGCCTGGACGACCTGGACGACCTGAAGGCCGATCTCGCGCGCGGCCTCGACACCCTGACGGCATGAGCAGCACCTCCCCAGCCCCCGTTCGCACGCGCTTCGCGCCGTCGCCCACCGGCTTCATCCACCTCGGCAACATCCGCTCCGCGCTCTACCCCTGGGCCTACGCCCGGGCGACGGGCGGCGTGTTCGTGCTGCGCATCGAAGACACCGATGTGGAGCGTTCGTCGCAAGAGGCAGTCGACGTCATCCTCGAGAGCATGCGCTGGCTGGGCCTGGATGCCGACGAGGGCCCGTTCTTCCAGATGCAGCGCATGGACCGCTACAAGGAGGTGCTGGCCGGGATGCTCGAGCAGGGGCTCGCCTACCGCTGCTACATGGGCCAGGCCGAGCTCGACGCGTTGCGCGAGCGCCAGATGGCCGCCAAGCAGAAGCCGCGCTACGACGGCACCTGGCGGCCCGAACCCGGCAAGACGCTGCCGCCGGTGCCGGCGGGCGTGCAACCGGTGATCCGCTTCCGCTCGCCGATCGGCGGCAGCGTGGCGTGGGACGACAAGGTCAAGGGTCGCATCGAGTTCAGCAACGACGAGCTCGACGACCTGGTGATCGCCCGGCCCGACGGCACGCCGACCTACAACTTCTGCGTCGTCGTCGACGATGCCGACATGAAGATCACCCACGTGATCCGCGGTGACGACCACGTGAACAACACGCCGCGGCAGATCCACATCCTGCGAGCGTTGGGTCACGAGCCGCCGGTCTACGCGCACCTGCCGACCGTGCTGAACGAGCAGGGCGAGAAGATGAGCAAGCGCCACGGCGCCAAGCCCGTCACGCAGTATCGCGACGAGGGCTACCTCGCCGATGCGGTGGTGAACTACCTGGCCCGCCTGGGCTGGAGCCACGGCGATGACGAGATCTTCTCGCGCGAGCAACTGGTCGAATGGTTCAACCTCGATCACCTCGGCAAGAGCGCTGCGCAGTTCGACGAGGCCAAGCTGCGCTGGTCGGTGCCCAGCACCTCAAGCGCACCGATGATGCCGTGCTGGCGCCGCTGGTGGCGCTGCAGTTGCATCGGCTGGGCCTTGCTGCTCCCATCGACGAGCGGCTCGCGAAGCTGTGCGGCTTGTTCAAGGACCGCTGCGCCACCACCGTGGAGCTGGCGCAGTGGCTGGCGATGTACTTCGGTGACGTGACGCCGAGCGCCGAGGATCTTGCGGCCCACGTGACCGACGCGGTGAAGCCCGCGCTGTCGTCGCTCGCGGTCCGGTTCGCCGAGATCGCGTGGGATGCCGCATCCATCCAGCAGGCCTTCAAGGCTACGCTTGCCGAGCACGGCCTGAAGTTGCCGCAACTGGCGCATGCGGTGCGCGTGCTGGTGTGCGGCCGCGCGCAGACGCCGTCGGTCGATGCCGTGCTGGCCCTGTTTGCCCGCGACACTGTGCTGGCTCGCTTGCGAGCAGCCTGAAAATCGTCATATAATTTCGGTCTCGCTTGAACAGCGCCGGGGGTATAGCTCAGCTGGGAGAGCGCTTGCATGGCATGCAAGAGGTCAGCGGTTCGATCCCGCTTACCTCCACCAAAGGCTTGAAGCTGCGGTGGCGCTGTTCAAAAGAGAAGTGATTTGCCAGAAGTTTTCAGTCCCCTTCGTCTAGAGGCCTAGGACACCACCCTTTCACGGTGATTACAGGGGTTCGAATCCCCTAGGGGACGCCAAGTCAGCGCAGGACTTGCACAGCGATGTGAAACCTGCCAACCACATGGAGTGGTAGTTCAGTTGGTTAGAATACCGGCCTGTCACGCCGGGGGTCGCGGGTTCGAGTCCCGTCCACTCCGCCAATAAAATCAACGGGTTAGCAACGCAAGTTGCTAACCCGTTTTGTCTTGTGATGGCCTGAGGGGTAAACCAAGGGGTAAACCGTGCAGCGGCTGCATACGGTCCGCGACGGACTGCAGCGGACAGTGCGAGCGGTATTGGCGTTCGACGTGGAATGAACATGACGGGTGGGCGCGGAGTGCCTGCGAAGTGGCTTGGAACTACTCCGCACCCGCCAGCACTTGCCCGGTGGCCGTCGTAGTGCGAGCGCCGCGCGACCGACCTTTCCGGGCGACCTGTTTCGAGGTCGCAGCGGCGGACAGAATCGTCGCGAGGTGTTGCCCAAGGCGGTTCCACGCGGCACGCTTTTCGTTGGCGTAGTCGTGGTGCAGATAGTGGCGACGCACCTTCGGGCCCGGCAGCTTATGGTTCTGG
>NZ_AZND01000188.1:0-6545 GCF_000576205.1 Methylibium sp. T29
GGTCCGTCGACCGCGCGCCGCACGGCCTGAGCGTCGGGCGATCGCTGCGTTCACCACGAGCACTCCTCGCGGCTCAGCCGCCGGGGGCCGGCAGCGCTGCCGCCTGCACGGCCGGCAGCCCGCCGAGAAAGAGGTCGGCCACGATCGGCGCCAGCGCGGCATGGTCGAGCGGGCCTTCGGGCTTCACCCAGGTGAACATCCAGTTCACCATGCCGAACAGCAGCATCGTCAGCGGCTTGGCCATCGCGGCCTCCTTCAGGTCCGGTCGCAACGCCACCACCGCCGCGGCGAACGACGCCACCACCTGCCGCTCCTTGCCGAGGATGCGTTCGCGGTCGCCCTCTTCCAGGAACTTCACGTCCTCGGTGAGCACGCGGTGCGCGTCCTGCGCCCCGGCGTACTCGCCCACCAGGCGGGCGATCAACTCGCGCAGCCGCGGTTCGGGCGCCAGCGTCGCGTCGGCGTCCACCTCTTCGACCAGCCCCTGCAGCCGCGAGACATGTCCTTCGGCGATGCTGACCAGCAGCGCGTACTTGTCGCGGTAGTAGTGGTACAGCGTGGCCTTCGAGACCCCGCAGGCCTCGGCCACCTGGTTCATCGTGGTGGCCGGGTAGCCGCGCCGCGCGAACAGGCGTGCCGCGTGCTCCAGGATCAGGTCGAGCTGGTCTGCATATCCGGGCAGGCGGCCGCGGGCCATCGGGTGTCCTCGTCTCAGCGTTCGTCGAAGGAGAGCACCACGCGGTCGGTCAGCGGGTGCGCCTGGCAGGTGAGGACGAAGCCGGCGGCCACCTCCTTCCTGTCCAGCGCGAAGTTTCGCTCCATGCGGACCTGCCCCTCGATCAGCTTCGCCCGGCAGGTGCCGCAGACGCCGGACGTGCACGAGAACGGCACCTCGAGCCCGGCCGCCGAGGCCGCGTCGAGCAGGCTGGGTTGTCCCTTGGTGAACGAGATCTCGCGCCGCAGGCCGTCGCGGATGATCGTGACCTTCGCCTGCTCGGCGTCGCCGGGCCGGGCCTCGTGGACCACCGCGTCGGCCGTGCCGCCGGCTGGCTGCGCGACGCCGAAGCGTTCGATGTGGATGCGGTCCTCCGGCACGCCGGCCGCCCGCAGCGCCGCCTCGGCCTCGTCGTTCATCTGGAACGGGCCGCAGACATAGGCGTGGGCGATGCCGGCGGCCGGTACCAGGACGGACAGGAACTTGCCGATCTTGTGGCGGTTCATCACGCCGCGGTTCAGCGGCGCGTCGGTGTGCTCGTCGGAGAACACGTGGTGCAGCACCAGCCGCGTCAGGTAGCGGTTCTTCAGGTCCTCGAGCTCCTCCTTGAACATCGTCGAGTTCAGCAGCCGGTTGCCGTAGATCAGCGTGAAGCGGCTGTGCGGCTCGCGCGCCAGCACCGTCTTCATGATCGACAGGATGGGCGTGATGCCGCTGCCGCCGGCGATGCCCAGGTGGTGGCGCTTCGACGCCGGATCGAGCGGCACGAAGAAGCGGCCCTGCGGCGCCATGACCTGGACCACGTCGCCGGTGCGCAGGTGCTCGTTGATCCAGTTCGAGAACACGCCGCCGCGCACCTTGCGCACGCCCACGCGCAATTGACCGTCGTCGACGCCAGCGCAGATGGAGTAGGAGCGGCGCAGGTCCTGGCCTTCGATCTCCTTGCGCAGCGTGAGGTACTGGCCCTGCGTGAAGCCGAACACCTCGCGCAGCGCAGGCGGCACGTCGAACGTCACCACCACGGCCTCGGCCGTGTCGGGCTCGATGGCACGCACGCGCAACGGATGGAAAAGCAGGCTCATGAAACAGTGCGATCAGAGCGGCTTGAAGTGCTCGAACGGCTCGCGGCAGCTCAGGCAGCGGTACAGCGCCTTGCAGGCGGTCGACCCGAAGGCCGACAGCCGCTCGGTCTGGCGGCTGCCGCAGCGCGGGCAGGCCAGGGGCGCCGGTCTGCCGCGGCCGAAGAAGCGGATCGGCGCCGCACCGTCCGGTCGGACGGACGGCCCCGGCGGTGCGATGCCGTAGGCGGCGAGCTTGCGGCGGCCGGCCTCGCTGATCCAGTCGGTGGTCCAGGCCGGCGCGCGCTGCAGCGTCACGCGGGCGGGCCCCAGGCCGGCATCGTCGATCGCGGCCCGCACCTGCTGCTCGATCACCTCGGTGGCCGGACAGCCCGAGTAGGTGGGCGTCAGCACGATCTCCAGGCCCGCACCCTCGGCGCGGACTGCCCGCACGATGCCGAGATCGCAGATCGACAGCGCCGGCACCTCGGGATCGAGCACCTCGTCCAGTGCCGCCCACGCCTGCTCGCAACGCACGGCGTCGTCACGGTCGACCGCCTCGCGCGCCGTCGTCACCGCGTTCACCACGCACCTCCCGGGTAGGCCCGCTGCAGGTACTGCATCTCGGCGAGCAGGTAGCCCATGTGCTCGCTGTGCACGCCGCGGCTGCCGGTACTCGTATAGCCGCCGGTTGCCGGCAATGCCAGGCCGGCTTCGGCGAACACGGCCGCCATCTCGGCAAGCCAGGGCTCGCGCAGGTCGGCGCGACGCGGGCCGAGCCCGGCCTGGCGGGCGTGTTCGTCGACCGCGTCGGACTCGAACAGCTCGGGGGTGTAGCGCCAGGCCTGTGCCAGCGCCGCCTCGATGCGGCGGCGCGATTCGTCGGTGCCGTCGGCGAGCCGCACCACCCAGTCGATCGCGTGCTGCTGGTGGTAGCGCACCTCCTTGACCGCCTTGCCGGCGATCGCGGCCACCTCGATGTCGCCGGAATCGCACAACCGCTCCCACAGCAGCCGCGCCCAGCCGGCGACGAACAGGTTGCGCAGCACAGTGAACGCGAAGTCGCCGCGTGGCAGTTCCACCAAAGTGAGGTTGAAGTAGTCGCGCTCGTCGCGCAGGAAGGCGAGCTGGTCCTCGTCGTGGCCACGGCCCTCGAGCTCGCCGGCCCGCGTGAGCAGCGCGCGCGACTGGCCCACCAGGTCGAGCGCCATGTTGGTCAGCGCGATGTCCTCCTCAAGGATGGGCGCATGGCCGCACCACTCGCCGAGCCGCTGCGCCAGGATCAGCGTCGTGTCGGCGATGCGCAGCAGGTACTGCACCGCGGGATCGCGCCGGAGTTCGATGGATTGCGTCATGCCGGCCTCGGTTCACATGTGATCGACCGACTTCGGCAGCGCGTAGAAGGTCGGGTGGCGGTAGACCTTGTCCTCCATCGGGTCGAAATAGGCGCCCTTCTCGGCCGGGTCGCTGGCGGTGATCTGGTCCGAACGCACCACCCAGAGGCTGGTCCCTTCCTGACGGCGCGTGTAGACGTCGCGCGCGAGCTGGATCGCCATCTTCGCGTCGGTGGCGTGCAGGCTGCCGCAGTGCTTGTGGTCCAGGCCGGCCTTGCTGCGCACGAAGACCTCCACAGCGGCCATTCGGTGTCGGTGCTCATGCGACCTCCTCCTTCGGTGCCTGCTTGCGTGCATGCGCCAGCGCGGCCTCGCGCACCCAGGCGCCCTCCTCCCAGGCCTGCACGCGGGCGGCGAGGCGCTCGCGGTTGCAGGGCCCGTCGCCGGCGAGCACGCGCTTGAACTCGCTCCAGTCGATCGGCCCGTGGTCCCAGTGCTCGCGCTCGGCGTTCCACCGCAGCGCCGGATCGGGCAGCGTGACGCCCAGCACCTGGGCCTGCTCCACCGCGGCGTCGATGAACTTCTGCCGCAGCTCGTCGTTGCTGACGCGCTTGATGCCCCAGCGCATCGACTGCGCCGAGTTCGGCGACTGGTCGTCCGGCGGGCCGAACATCATGATCGACGGCCACCACCAGCGGTTCACCGCGCCCTGCACCATCGCCCGTTGCGCGTCGCTGCCCTGCTGCATCATCGTCAGCAGGGCCTCGTAGCCCTGGCGCTGGTGGAAGCTCTCCTCGCGGCAGATGCGCACCATCGCGCGCGCATACGGCGCATAGGAGCAACGGCAGATCGGCACCTGGTTCATGATCGCCGCGCCGTCGACCAGCCAGCCGATCGTGCCCACGTCGGCCCAGGTCAGCGTGGGGTAGTTGAAGATCGAGCTGTACTTGGCCCGGCCGCTGTGCAGTGCCTCGAGCAGCTGGTCGCGCGATGTGCCCAGCGTCTCGGCCGCGGCATAGAGGTAGAGGCCGTGGCCGCCCTCGTCCTGCACCTTGGCCAGCAGGATCGCCTTGCGCTTGAGCGTGGGCGCGCGACCGATCCAGTTCCCCTCGGGCAGCATGCCGACGATCTCGGAATGCGCGTGCTGGCTGATCTGGCGCACCAGCGTGCGACGGTAGTGCTCGGGCATCCAGTCCTTGGCCTCGATGAACTCGCCGGCATCGATGCGCTCGTCGAAGCGCTGCTGGAGCCGCGCCTCCTCGACCGAGCGGACCGCCGGGCGCTCGTCCTTCGGCGCGCTGTCCATGGCTTGCGTGTACATGGTGCGGGTTCCTTACTTGGGTCGCCTGTCGATCACGCGGCGGGCCTTGCCGACCAGCGTGCGTTCGATCGAATCGGGCAGGCCGACGCTGACCGTCGTGTTCACGCCGATCAGCGTCTTGATGCGCTGCTGCAGCCGCGCACCGAGGGCAACGCGGTCGACCCCCGCATGCGCCGGCTGCACCTCGCAGCGCACCTCCACCTCGTCGAGCAGGCCCTCGCGCGTGACCACCAGCTGGTACTGCCCCGACAGCGGGCCTTCCTGCAGCACCAGCTCCTCGATCTGCGTCGGGAACAGGTTGACGCCGCGGATGATCAGCATGTCGTCGCTGCGTCCGACGATCTTGCTCATGCGGCGGAACGAACGCGCTGTCGGCGGCAGCAACCGCGTCAGGTCGCGCGTGCGGTAGCGGACGATGGGCAGCGCCTCCTTGGTCAGCGAGGTGAAGACCAGTTCGCCCTCGGCGCCATCGGGCAGCACCTCGCCGGTCTCGGGGTCGATGATCTCCGGGTAGAAATGGTCTTCCCAGATCACCGGCCCGTCCTTGGATTCGATGCACTCGTTGGCGACGCCCGGGCCCATGACCTCGGACAGGCCGTAGATGTCGACCGCGTCCAGGCCGGCCCGGCCCTCGATCTCCTGGCGCATCGCCTCGGTCCAGGGTTCGGCGCCGAAGATGCCGACCTTCAGCGAGCTCTCGCGCGGGTCCAGGCCCTGGCGCACGAACTCCTCGATGATCACCTGCATGTAGCTGGGCGTGACCATGATGATGTCGGGCCGGAAGTCGCACAGCAGCTGCACCTGCTTCTCGGTCTGTCCGCCCGACATCGGGATGACGGTGCAGCCGACCCGCTCGGCGCCGTAGTGCGCACCGAGGCCGCCGGTGAACAGCCCGTAGCCGTAGGACACGTGGACGAGATCGCCCGGGCGCCCGCCGGAGGCGCGGATCGAGCGTGCCACCAGCTCGGCCCAGGTGTCGATGTCCTTCAGCGTGTAGCCCACCACCGTCGGCTTGCCGGTGGTGCCGGACGACGCATGGAGGCGGGCCACCTGCTCGCGCGGCACCGCGAACATGCCGAACGGGTAGTTGTCGCGCAGATCCTTCTTGGCGGTGAACGGGAACCTGGAGAGGTCGGCGAGCTGCTTCAGGTCGTCGGGGTGCACGCCCTGAACGTCGAACGCGCGCCGGTAGTGCGGCACCCGGTCGTAGGCGTGGCGCAGGGTCGCACGCAGGCGCTGCAGCTGCAGCGCCGAGATCTCGTCGCGGCTGGCGGTCTCGATCGCCTCGAGGTCGCCGGGGGCGGGGCGTTTCACGGGCATGACGGTCTCCTCGTTCAGCGGCCGGCGGACGCCACCGCGGGCTTCCCGCGCATCGCGTAGGAGCGGCCGCGGAACACCGCGAGGCATTCGCCGCGCTGGTTGTGGACGGTCGCGTCGTAGACGCCGGTGCGGCCGGCGCGCGACACCTCGGTGCAGCGCGCCTCCAGCAGGTCGCCGAGCTGCCCGGGGGCGAGGAAGTCGATCGCGAAGCCCGAGGCCACGGTCAGCTCGTTGCCGGCGTTGCACGCGAAGGCGAAGGCGGAGTCGGCCAGCGTCGCGATGAGGCCGCCGTGGCACATGCCGTGGCCGTTGAGCATGTCATCGCGCACGCGCATCGTCAGCACGGCGCGGCCCGGACCGATCTCCGTGACCTGCATGCCCAGGGCCTGCGAGGCGCGGTCGCCGGCCCACAGGCCGTCGCGCACCTGCTCGGCGAGGCGCTGCGCGGAAGCGGGTTCGTCGTTCATGGCGGGGCTCCGGGTCCGGGGGGCGTGATGGTCGGCGTGTTCAGCGGTCGGTGTAGCGCGGCGCGCGCTTGCCGAGGAAGGCGCTCACGCCCTCGAGGTAGTCGTTCGCATGCCCGTGCACGCGCTGCAGCTGCTGTTCGCGCTGCAGCGCGGTGTCGAAGTCGAGCGTCTGGGCGGCGTCGATCGCCTCGCGCGTGGCCACCAGCGCACGCGTCGGCATCGCGGCCAGGCGTTCGGCCAGCGCCTGGGTCTCGGCGGGCAGCGCTTCGTCGTCGACGCACTGCCAGATCAGGCCGAGCCGCTCGGCCTCGGCGGCCGGCAGCTTGTCGC
>NZ_AZND01000189.1:0-6530 GCF_000576205.1 Methylibium sp. T29
GCCGGCCGCGCAGCGGCCGGCGCACCGCCATGCGCCCGATGCGGGCCAGGCCCGGCGCCTCCTGCGCCAGACGGCCGGTTGCCAGCGGGAAGCCCAGGCGGTTGCAGGCCACCGCATGCAGCGCGGTGGCATCGGAGGCGTCCCACTCCATCGCGGCCGGGATGCGCTGCTCGTCGATGAAGACCTCGGTGCGGATCGAACGCGCCGCCTCGCCCAGCGTGGACCAGTCCCCGGTGCGGACCTCGAGCATGGACTGGCCGGCCTCGAAGCCTTCCAACACCTCGCGCAGCGCCGGCGGCACCGGCCGGCTGGTCTGCGTGGCCGGGTCGGCGAACACGTAGACCAGCTCGCCGCTGACCAGCAGGTCGTTGCCGCGCATCACCGCGCCGTGGAACAGCAGCGATGAGGTGCGGATGCGGGTGCAGCGGATGCCGATGTCGAGCACGTCGTCGTAGCGCGCCGAGCCCTGGTAGTCCAGCGTCGCCTTGCGCACATACAGGTCGCCGCCGAAGTGCTGCATCGACTCGGCGTAAGGCAGGGCCAGCGCACGCCAGTAGTCGGCCAGCGCGGTGTCGAAGTACATCAGATAGTGGCCGTTGAACACGATCTGCTGCATGTCCACCTCGGCCCAGCGCACCCGCAGGGCGTGCAGGTGGCGGAAATCGCTGCGTTGGAGCGTCATGGCGAGAAGGCCTCCCTCAGTGCCTGGGCCGCCGCGGCGTGCGCCTGGCGCGCCTCCGGCACCGCGCGGCCCATCTTGATGAAATCGTGGACCACGCCGCGCCACAGCTCCAGCTGCACCGGCACGCCCGCGGCGCGCAGCACGTCGCCGTAGGCCACGCCCTCGTCGACCAGCGGATCGCATTCGGCCAGGCCGATCCAGGCGGGCGCGACACCGCCGTGGTCGGGTGCGAGCAGCGGGGCGAAGCGCCAGTCTTCGCGGTGCTCGGTCGCGATGTAGTGGCCGAAGAACCAGTCGATCAGCGGCCGCGCCAGCAGCACGCCCTCGGCAAAGCGGCGGTGCGAGTCGCTGTCCTGCCGGGCGGCGGTGCCCGGGTAGAACAGCAGCTGCAGCGCCAGCGGCAGAGCGGCATCGCGCGCCATCAGTGCGCACACCGCGGACAGGGTGCCGCCGGCACTGTCACCGCCGACCGCGAGGCGCGTGGCATCGAGCCCCAGCCTCGCCCCGCCCTCGCGCGCCAGCCACTGCAGCGCGTCCCAGGCATCGTCGACCGCGGCCGGAAAGCGGTGCTCCGGCGCAAGCCGGTAGTCCAGCGACAGCACGGCCGCGCCACCCTGCAGCGCGAGCTGCCGGCACAGGCTGTCATGGGTGTCCAGGCTACCGATCGTGAAGCCGCCGCCGTGCAGGTAGAGCAGCACCGGCAGGCGCGCGCCGCTCGGTGCATACAGGCGCGCCGGCAGAAGGTGGCCGTCGCGGGCCGGGACGAGCAGGTCCTCGACGCGCGCCAGCGCCACCCGCGGCAGATCCAGGATCTCGGCACCGAGCCGGTAGGCCTCGCGCGCGGCGTCGACGCTCATCGTGTGCAGCGGTGGCCGGCCGGCGCGGCGCATGCGGTCGAGCACGTCGCGCATCGTCGGGGTCAGTCCGTGCTGGGGCGGCTGGAAGGCGGCGGACGGCATCGGCCGCGAGCATACTGGCAGCCGCCGTTTCCGGCTCGAACCGCGCGCCCCGAGGCACTCCAGCATGGCCAGCATCTTCTACATCACCCAGGTCCAGTTCGATTTCGGCGCGGTGCGCGAGCTTGCTGCCGAGTGCGCACGTGTCGGCATCTGCCGTCCGCTCGTGATCACCGACGCCGGGGTGCGTGCCGCCGGCGTGCTGCAGAAGGCGCTCGACGCGATGAAGGACCTGCCCGTCGCGGTGTTCGACGGCACCCCGTCCAATCCCACCGAGGCGGCCGTGCGCGCGGCCCGCGAGGCCTGGGACGCGCACCGCGCCGACGGGCTGGTGGCCGTGGGCGGCGGCTCGAGCATCGACCTGGCCAAGGGGCTGGCGATCCTGGCCACCCACCCCGGCGAGCTGAAGACCTACGCCACCATCGAAGGCGGCTCGCCGAAGATCACCGCGGCGGCAGCCCCACTGATCGCCGTGCCGACCACCGCCGGCACCGGCAGCGAGGTGGCGCGCGGCGCGATCGTGATCGTCGACGACCACCGCAAGCTCGGCTTCCATTCCTGGCACCTGGTGCCCAAGGCAGCGATCTGCGACCCGGAGTTGACGCTCGGCCTGCCGTCCGGCCTCACCGCCGCCACGGGCATGGACGCGGTGGCGCACTGCATGGAGACCTTCATGTCGGCGGCCTTCAATCCTCCAGCCGACGGCATCGCGCTCGACGGCCTGGCGCGAGCCTGGGCCCACATCGAGCGCGCCACCCGCAACGGCGGCGACCGTGAGGCGCGGCGCCAGATGATGAGCGCGTCGATGCAGGGCGCGATGGCCTTCCAGAAGGGGCTGGGCTGCGTGCACTCGCTGTCGCACAGCCTCGGCGGCATCGACCCGCGGCTGCACCACGGCACCCTCAATGCGATGTTCCTGCCGGCCGTCGTGCGCTTCAACGCCGACGCCGACAGCGTGCGCGGCGAGCGACGCCTCGAACGCATGGCCCAGGCGATGGGCCTGCCCTCGGCCGGCGACCTGCCGGCCGCGCTCGTCGATATGAACGCCCGGCTCGGCCTGCCGACCGGCCTGGCCGCGATGGGGGTGGATGCGGCATGGCACGAGCGCGCCGTCACCGGCGCCCTGCTCGACCACTGCCACAAGACCAATCCGCGGCTCGCGAGCGCCGACGATTACCGGGACATGCTGGCCGCCTCGATGTGAGGCTCGGGCGCGCCGGTTGCGGCGGCCGAAGCCACGACCGGCGCCGCCGCCTCGCCGACGCGGTAGTAGCCGCGGTAGTAGGGCCTCGGGTAGGGCCGGTCGTAGCCCGGCCCGTAGATAGGCCGTTGCACCGGCACGACCGGCACCACATAACAGCCGCCCAGCAGGGCCGGGATCAGCAGCACGCCGAACCGGGCCCGGCGCCACAGGGAAAGGGAGTTGGGCATGAAGGGTCTCCGCAGCGGCCCGGGTGTCGGGCCCACCCCTTCTCAACGCCGTGCCGGACGGGGCGTTGATTGCTGCCAGGTAAAGACGACCGACGGGAGCGGTCCCGGGCGCTGCTCAGTCGATCGCGGTGCCGCCGTGCTCGAACGCGAAGCGCGGGCGCAGCAGGCCATCGACCATCAGCGATTCCGTGAACATCGTGAACGGCCGCACCCACAGGCCGTGGTCGCCGTACAGCGGGCGGTAGAGCACCAGCGGCTCGCGCGTCTCGCTGTGCCGCACGACGCCGAGCACCTCGTAGCGCGCGCCCTTGTAGTGGACGTAGGTGCCGAGCGCGATCTCGGGCAGCGGGGACAGCGGATCGTCGAGGGCCATGCCGCGATTGTCGCGCGCCGCGCGGCTGGGCTCAGAGCGGCTCGACCGTCAACCGCGGCCCGGCCGCCACCGCCACAGCCAGGTCGTCGGCCAGCCGCTCGCTCTCGGCCACCGCTCGACGCCACACCGCCATGCGGCCGGCCAGGTCGGTGGCGTAACGCTTGAAGTCGCTGCGGTCGGGCAGCTTGCCGTGCGGCAGCGTGCGCACCCAGGCCGGGTCGGGCGCCAGCACCACCACGTTGTCGAGGAAAGGCGTGGCGTGGTGGCGGTGCTTCAGGGACTTGTCGAGCCAGCCAGGCACCACCGCCTTCTGGAAATGCGGGTACAGCACCAGGCCGGGTGCGGCGCCGCGGTTGATCGAGGGGTAGTTCCAGTGCAGGTGGTAGTCGGTGATGCCACCATCCCAGTAGGCTCCGGGCGGTGCGCCGGGGATGTCGTGCACCGCCTTCAGCGCGAACGGGATCGAGCACGACGCCAGCAGGGCCGGGCGGAAATTCTCCGCCGTCAGTCGCACCTGCCGGTGGCGCAGGTCGCTCAGGTCGACGGGTAGCGTCTCGCCCGGCGAGGAGAACACCACGCGCTCCAGCCAGGCGCCGAGTGTGCGGCGGCTGAGCGCGTTGCTCAGCAGCGCGCCGGCATAGCCGAGCGGCGTGCGCACGCGGCCCTCGCGTCCGAGCACGTGGCGGCCTCGCGAGGTGACGATGTGCAGGCGGTAGCGCCGATGGGCCAGCAGCGCCTCGACCTGTCCGTCGAAGAAGGCGCGCAGCTCCTGCTCGAAGCCGCGGCTGACCTGGGCCGCGTTCGGCAGCGTGCGGCCGGGGTCGAGTTCGTAGGTCTGCGCGATGTAGTCCTCGGTCAGTCGCGCGAAGCCGGCCCGCGGATCGGCCAGCGCGGCCGTCGCCATGCGCCACGCACCGATCGACGCCCCGGCGAGGTGGACCGTGTGCGTGCTGCCGGCCAGCCACTGCCCGAACAGGTAGCGGTCCATCGGCCCCAGCACCAGCCCTTCGGACCGCCGGCGGCACCGGCGACCACCCGCACGTCCTGCGGCCGCAGGCCGTGTTCGGCCAGGTGGGCGCGGGCGCTGCGGCCGGCGTAGATGCGCAACGCGGGGGTGGTCATCGGCCGATGCTAACGGGCTGCGGGCGGCGTCGCCGCCATGCGTAGGCGGCGGCCTACAGACGCAGTCGGTGGCCGCCGATGGCCGGCGCCGGCGCGTGCCACGAACATGCGTTCACACCCTCATTGTTCCGGGGGCTGCAAACCGAGCCAGTCCGCGCAACAATCGTGCTGCATTGCACCAATCGATCGATTCCCTCCACGATCCCGTGAACGCCGCCGCCCTCTCCCAGCCCCTGATGGGTCGTACCCGTTCACGCTCGGCGCGATCGCTGATCTGGGGCTGTGCCGCTGCGGGGGCCTTGATGGGTGCGAAGGCCCAGGCGGCCTTCGACCTGAACGGGCTGACCGAGCGCGCCCGGGCGCTCGCTGCCGCGCCCTACCGCGAACCGCCGCCCTCCGCGAACCCTCGCCTCGCGGCACTGAGCTACGACGACTACCGCGCCATCCGTTTCCAGCCGCGTGCGGCGTGGTGGCGTGATGCCGGCCTGCCCTTCGAGTTGCAGTTCTTCCATGTCGGCGGCATCCACACCCGCCCCGTGCGCGTGAACGAACTGGTAGATGGCCGAGAAGTGCCGCTGAACGTGCCTGCCGGCGCCTTCGACTATGGCCCGGCCGCAGCCGCCATGGCTGGCCAGGCGCAGGCCGAGCTGGCCGGTTTTCGCGTCCACCACGCCCTGAACCGACCGGGCTACAAGGACGAGTTCGTCGTCTTCCTGGGCGCCAGCTACCTGCGCGCCGTGGGTGCCGGCCAGCACTACGGCAGTTCGGCGCGCGGCATCGCCGTCGACACCGTCGGAGGTGCCGGTGAGGAGTTCCCGGTCTTCGAGGCGTTCTGGATCGAGCGGCCGGCGCGCGGCGCGCAGACGCTCACGCTGTACGCGCTGCTCAACGGCCCACGCGTCACCGGCGCCTACCGCTTCGAGCTGCGACCGGGCCGCGTGACCGAGGTGGCGGTGCAGGCCCGCCTGTTCCTGCGCGGCGCGGTCAGCACGCTCGGGATCGCCCCGCTCACCAGCATGTACTTCGGCGGCGAGAACCATCCGCAGCCGCTGCAGGCCGTGGGCGATTTCCGGCCCGAGGTGCACGACGCCGACGGCCTGTCGATCGAGAGCGAAGACGGCGAGTGGCTCTGGCGCCCGCTGCTGAACCCGGAGCGTCCCTTCACGACCAGCTTTGCGATGCAGGGCCTGCGCGGCTTCGGCCTGATGCAGCGCGACCGCGCATTCTCCAGTTACGAAGACACCGAGGCCCGCTACGAACAGCGGCCCAGCGTGTGGGTGCGCCCCGAGGGCGACTGGGGCGCCGGACGCGTCGAGCTGATGCAGTTCCACTCGCCCGACGAGACCAACGACAACGTGGTGGCGTACTGGGTACCGGCGCGCCTGCCGGCCGCCGGCGAGCCGCTGTCCCTGCGCTACACCCTGCTCTGGCAGGGCGCAGCCCCACAGGGGCCTCTGCGCCTGGGCCGGGTACTGCAGTCCCGCCGCGGTCGGGGACTGGAAGCCCCGCAGCCCGGCGAGTTGCAGTTCCACATCGACTATGCCGGCGGTCCGCTCGACACGCCGTCGGCCACCGTCCCGCCTCAGCCGTTTGTCACATCGAGTGACAACGCACGCGTCTTGCTAGCGAACGTCTACCGCAACCCGGCCACCAAGGATGGCGACTGAACCTGAAGGTCCAGCGCCTCGATGCCAAGCAGCCTGTCGAGCTGCGCGCTCACTTGAAGGACGGTGCCAACGTGCTCACCGAAACATGGACCTACGCCCTGCCCCCGGAATGAACGCCACCGTCACCCCCGCCCCCTTGCGCCCCACGCCGGCGCGCACCGAAACAGCGCCCCCGGTCCGCCGAGGCAGCATGACCCCGGTGCCCTGGACGGGCGTGCCGGCCGGCTGGGCCGACTGTTCAGTGCCCGGGGCGATCGCAAGACACAGCCGGCGCCGGCCTGGCTCGCCGCGGCGACGGC
>NZ_AZND01000190.1:0-6509 GCF_000576205.1 Methylibium sp. T29
GGCCAGCGCGCCGGCGCCGAGCTGCCCGATCTCGTGCGCCAGGCCCAGCGCTTCGGCGGCGCCGCGCGTGGCCGCATGCAGCGCCTTCCAGGCGCTGAGCTTCACGCCGCGCAGCGCCTGCACCTTGTAGGCATCGGCCAGCGTGCGCAGCATCGACAGGCTGGTGCCGCCACCCACGTCGCTGGCCATCGACACGCGGTAGCCGGTGTCGACCGCGGCCTGCCAGTCGAACAGCCCGCTGCCGAGAAACAGGTTGCTCGACGGGCAGAAGGCGATCTGCGCACCGGTGTCGCGCAGCAGCGCACGGTCGGTGTCGTCGAGCCAGATGCCATGCGCGAGCACCGCGCGCTCGTGCAGCAGGCCGTGGCGGTGGTAGACGTCGAGGTAGCTGCGCGCTTCGGGGAACAGCTCGGCGATCCAGCGCACCTCGTCGGTGTTCTCGGCCACGTGGGTCTGCATGTAGACGCCCGGGTGTTCGCGGCACAGCCGACCGGCCATCGCCAGCTGCTCGGGCGTGCTGGTGGCCGCGAAGCGCACCGTCACCGCGTACGACAGGCGGCCGTTGCCGTGCCAGCGCGCGATCAGGTCGGCGCAATCGCGCTCGGCCTGCAGCACGTCGTCGCGCAGGCCGTCGGGCGCGTGGCGGTCCATCAGCACCTTGCCGGCCACCAGCCGCATGCCGCGTGCGCGGGCCGAGGTGAACAGCGCCTCGGTCGCGCCCTTGTGGACGGTCGGGAACACCACCGCCGAGGTGGTGCCGTGCGCCAGCAGCGCATCGACGAAGCGCTCGGCGCCGCTGGCCGCCACCAGTGGATCGGCATAGCGCAGCTCGGCCGGGAAGGTGTAGGTGTTCAGCCACTCGAGCAACGCGGTGCCGTAGCTCGCGATCACGTCGAGCTGCGGGCAGTGCACGTGGGTGTCGATGAAGCCCGGCGTGATCAGCCGCCCGGCGTGGTCCACGCGCTGCCAGCTCGCGTCGGGGCCGCTGCCGGCGCGGGCCGGCTCGGCGCCGACGATGCGGCCGTCCTCGACCAGCAGCCAGTGGTCGGGCCGGTAGCGCACGCCAGCGGCGTCCCCGGGCGCGGCGAAGCCGGGATCGACCTCGATGTCGAGCAGGTCGCCGAACAGGGCCAGCCGTTGGCTCATGCGGTGCTCCCTCGCGTGGTCATCAGTGAGCGCCGGCGCGCGGGACCGTGGCCCCCGGCTTCGGCAGGCCGCGCGCCACATCGCGCATCACGCCGCGCAGCCAGCGGCCGGCGGCCGACTGGTGGCTCAGCTCGTGCCAGAGCTGGTAGTACACCAGCGCCGGGAACGGCACCGGGCAGCGCACGATGCGCAGGCCCGGCAGCTGACCGACGTAGCGGCTGCAGAACAGCCGGCCGGTGGTGAGCACCAGCCGCGAGTGCGCCACCATCTGCGGCCCCAGGCCGAAGTAGGGGCTGCGCACCACGATGTCGCGTGCCAGACCCAGCGCGTCGAGGTGCTCGTCGATCACGCCGCGCGCGCCGGGATGCAGCGGCGTCGGCGCGATGTGCTCGCTGGCCAGGTAGCGCTCGGCGGTCCAGCTGCGCGGACTCTTCACGGCCGGGTGGTCCTCGGCGACCAGGCAGACGATCTCGTCGGACAGCAGGCGGCCCAAGTGCAGCTCGGCCGGTGGCCGCAGCCAGTTGCCGATCACCAGGTCGACCTCGCCGCGCGCCAGGCCCTTGCGGTAGTCGAACTCGGCCGACAGCGGCAGCACCTCCACGCGGATGCCCGGCGCCTCGGCGCGCAGCCGCGTCACGAGCGCGGGCAGGAACTGCGGGTCGAGGTAGTCGCTCGCCGCCACGCGGAAGGTCGTCTCGCTGTGCGCCGGGTCGAAGGCCAGCGCCTCGGCGCGCGAGCCGAACAGCCGCTCGGCGTTGCGCAGCAGCTCGGCTGCCGGCTCCAGCAGCTGCAGCGCCACCGCGGTCGGCGCCATCCCGGTGCCGGAGCGCACCAACAACGGGTCGCCGACCAGCGCACGCAGGCGCTTCAACTGAGCGCTGACGGCCGGCTGGGTGGTGCGCAACCTGAGGGCGGCGCGCGACACGCTGCGTTCGGTGATCACGGTGTGGAGGACGCGGACGAGATGGAGCTCGATCTTGTCGAAAAGCGTGGGCTGGCTCATATCGTCATCGGCATACCGGTTATCGCTGGCATCGTATTCGCATGGGGTCGGCGTGGAGTACCTTCGGCCCGAACCGCAAGATTCGTCAGACCGCACCCGCCCGCCGCTCCCCCAACGCCACGCAATGAGCCTGCCAGCCGTTCGCTTCTTCCACCGCGGCCGCGTCGTCTCGGTCGAGGGCGCATCGCCGACGCGCAGCGTGCTGAACTGGCTGCGCGAGGACGCCCGCTGCACCGGCAGCAAGGAGGGCTGCAACGAGGGCGACTGCGGCGCCTGCACTGTGGTCGTCGCCGAGCTGGCCGAGCATGCCGATGCGGTGGGCACGACCTCGGCGCGCGCCACCGTGGTCGGCGGCCTGAGCCTGCGCACGGTGAACAGCTGCATCCAGTTCCTGCCCACGCTGCACGGCAAGGCGCTGCTGACGGTGGAGGATCTGCAGGCGATCGCCCAGGGCGTGGCCGTCGCGGACCCCGGCGTGGGCACGCTGCACCCGGTGCAGCAGGCGCTGGTCGACTGCCACGGCTCGCAGTGCGGCTTCTGCACGCCGGGCTTCGCGATGTCGCTCGCGGCGTGCTACGAGCGCCACTGCGAGGCCGGCACGCAGCCGACGCGCGCCGAGCTGGCCGACGAGCTGTCGGGCAACCTGTGCCGCTGCACCGGCTACCGCCCCATCCTCGACGCCGGCGAGCACATGTTCACGCTGCCACCCAGGCGGCTGGACACCGCGCCCATCGTCGCGGCGCTGCGCGCCCTGCAAGGGCAGCAACCCGGCGACGACATCGCCGAGCCAGCCGCCGGCTTCCACACCCCGCGCACACTGGCCGCGCTGGCAGCGCTGGTCGAGAGCCGCCCGCAAGCACGGCTGCTGGCCGGCAGCACCGACATCGGGCTGTGGGTCAACAAGCAGTTCCGTGCGCTCGGCGAGATCGTCTACCTCGGCGACGTCGACGAGCTCAAGCGCATCGAGTGGCAGGGCGACACGCTGCGCATCGGTGCCGGGGCGCCGCTCGAGGACGCATGGCGCGCGCTGGTCGGCGTCGCGCCGGCACTCGCCGAGGTGTGGCGCCGCTTCGCGTCGCTGCCGGTGCGCAACGCCGGCACGATGGGCGGCAACGTCGCCAACGGCTCGCCGATCGGCGACAGTGCGCCGGTGCTGCTGGCGCTCGACGCTGTACTGCTGCTGCGCCGTGGCGCGCAGCAGCGCCACCTGCCGCTCGCCGATTTCTACGTCGACTACATGAAGAACCGGCTGGCGCAGGGCGAGTTCATCGAGGCGATCGAGCTGCCGCGTCCGGCCGCCTCGACGCAGGTGCGGGCCTACAAGCTCAGCAAGCGCTTCGACTGCGACATCTCGGCGGTGTGCGCCGGCCTCGCCCTCACGCTCGACGGCGAGACGGTGGTGCAGGCGCGCTTCGCGTTCGGCGGCATGGCGGCCATCGTCAAGCGGGCCGCGGCAGCGGAGGCCGCTGTCGTCGGCCGGCCCTGGACCGAGGCCACGGTGCAGGCGGCGATGGCCGCGCTCGCCACCGACTACGCGCCGCTGACCGACATGCGGGCGTCGGCCGCCTACCGCCTGCGCGCGTCGCAGAACCTGCTGATGCGGCTGTGGCTGGAGACGCGGCCGGTTGCGCCGCTGCCGACCTCGCAGACCAACGTGTGGGCGGCCGCTTGAGTCGGACCGTACTGCGTCCATGAGCCCTTTTTCGATGCCTGCTCCTGTCGTTCCTGTCGGGCGCGTGCGGGGCCATGGGCGGGTGAGCGTCATCGCTTGGCGGAGGTACCCGATGCGCGTTGCCACTCACCCACCCCACGGGGCCCCACCCTCCACCTCGCCGCAGCACCGCCCCGAAGACCCTGGCATGAACAGGAACAGGAGACTCCGGTGAACAAGCAGGCCGACGCCTTCCTCGTCGACAGCGGCACCCAGCCCCCCTCGAAGCAGTGCGCCCCCGAGGCCGGCCGCGCGCGCCCCCATGAGTCGGCGCACCTGCACGTGTCCGGTGCGGCGCCCTACATCGACGACCTGCCCGAGCTGGCCGGCACGCTGCACGCGGCACTGGGTCTGTCGCCGGTGGCGCACGGCGTGCTGAAGGCGATCGACGTCGAGCGGCTGAAGGCCCTGCCCGGCGTGGTGGCGGTGCTGACCGCGGCCGACATCCCCGGGCCCAACGACTGCGGCCCGATCGTGCACGACGAGCCCATCCTCGCCGCCGGCCACGTGCACTACCTCGGCCAGCCGGTGTTCGCGGTGATCGCCACCGACCGCGAGCAGGCGCGCCGCGCTGCCGCCCAGGCGAAGGCGGTGCTCTCGATCGACCCGCTGCCGCCGGTGCTGAATGCGCTGGAGGCACACGCGAAGCGGCAGTACGTGCTGCCCGACATGCACCTGGTGCGCGAGTCGGCGCCCGGCGCGCTGCGCGCCGCGCTTGCCGCCGCGCCGCACCGCCTGCAGGGCACGCTGAGCGTCGGCGGTCAGGAGCAGTTCTACCTGGAAGGCCAGATCTCCTACGCCTGCCCGACCGAGAACGCCGGGCTCAAGGTGCATTGCTCGACCCAGCACCCGAGCGAGATGCAGCACCTGGTCGCGCATGCGCTGGGCTGGCGCTCCAACCAGGTGCAGGTCGAGTGCCGGCGCATGGGCGGTGGCTTCGGCGGCAAGGAGTCGCAGTCGGCGGTGTTCGCCTGCGTCGCCTCGGTGGCCGCGGTGAAGCTGCAGCGGCCGGTGAAGCTGCGCGTGGACCGTGACGACGACTTCCTCGTCACCGGCCGGCGTCACGGCTTCGAGTACGCCTGGGAGGTCGGCTGCGACGACGCCGGCCGCGTGCTGGCGGCCGAGGTGACGATGGTGTCGAACGCCGGCTGGAGCGCCGACCTGTCGGGCCCGGTGATGACGCGCGCGCTGTGCCACTTCGACAACGCCTACTGGCTGCCCGAGGTGGCGATGCACGGCCACAGCGCGCGCACCAACACCCAAAGCAACACCGCCTTCCGCGGCTTCGGCGGGCCGCAGGGCGCGATCGCGATCGAGGTCATCCTCGACTCGGTGGCGCGCCGACTCGGCCTGGACCCGCTGGCGGTTCGGCGCGCCAACTTCTACGGCACGACCTCGAACAACGTCACGCCTTACGGCCAGCAGGTCGACGACAACGTGATCGCGCCGCTGGTCGACACGCTGGCCGCGAGCAGCGACTACGCGGCACGGCGCGCGGCCGTCGCCGCCTACAACGCCGCCAGCCCGGTGCTGAAGAAGGGCCTGGCGCTGACGCCGGTGAAATTCGGCATCTCCTTCAACGTGGCGCACTTCAACCAGGCCGGCGCGCTGGTGCACATCTACACCGACGGCTCGGTGCTGGTGAACCACGGCGGCACCGAGATGGGCCAGGGCCTGAACACCAAGGTGGCGCAGGTGGTGGCGCACGAGCTCGGCATCGCCTTCGAGCGCGTGCGCGTGAGCGCCACCGACACCCACAAGGTCGCCAATACCTCGGCCACCGCAGCCTCGACCGGCAGCGACCTGAATGGCAAGGCCGCGCAGGACGCGGCCCGCCAGCTGCGCGAGCGGCTCGCCGCGCTGGCCGCCGCGATGCAGGGCGGCACGGCCCAGGCCGTGCGCTTCGCCGACGACCGCGTGCACGTCAATGGCGCTAGCCTCGACTTCGACGCGCTGGTGGCGCAGGCCTACGCTGCGCGCGTGCAGCTGTGGAGCGACGGCTTCTACGCCACGCCCGGCCTGCACTGGAACCGCGAGACGCTGCAGGGCCGACCGTTCTACTACTTCGCTTACGGCGCGGCGGTGGCCGAGGTGGTCGTCGACACGCTGAGCGGCGAGCACCGCCTGCTGCGCGCCGACCTGCTGCACGACGTGGGCCGCTCGCTGAATCCGGCGGTCGACATCGGCCAGGTGGAGGGCGCGTTCATCCAGGGCATGGGCTGGCTGACCTCGGAGGAGCTCGTCTGGCACCCCAAGACCGGCCTGCTGATGACGCACGCGCCCAGCACCTACAAGATCCCGACCGCGAACGACTGCCCGTCGGTCTTCCGCACCGCGCTGTTCGAGAACAACGACAACGTCGAGGACAGCATCCACCGCAGCAAGGCGGTCGGCGAGCCGCCGCTGCTGCTGCCGTTCTCGGTGTTCCTGGCGATTCGCGACGCGGTCTCGGCGGTCGGTGGCCACCGCGTCGACCCGCCGCTGCGCGCGCCGGCCACGCCCGAGGCAGTGCTCGACGCGATCGACGCGGTGCGCGCGGCACGCTGAAGCACCATGACCCTGCGCACCCACGCCCTCCGCTGGCTCGACGCATCCCGCCCGGCGATCGTCGTCGAGGTGGCTGCCACGCGCGGCTCGGTACCCCGCGAG
>NZ_AZND01000191.1:0-6440 GCF_000576205.1 Methylibium sp. T29
CCGCTCGGCCGCGCCACCCACGTGGGCCCGCACGGCGCGGGGCAATTGGCCAAGCTGGCCAACCAGATGATCGTGGGCATCACCATCGGCGCCGTGGCCGAGGCCCTGCTGCTGGCCGAACGCGGCGGCGCCGACCCGGCCAAGGTGCGCGAGGCCCTGCGCGGCGGATTCGCCGACAGCCGCATCCTCGAGGTGCACGGCCAGCGCATGGTCGAGCGCGACTTCGCCAAGCGCGCCGCGATCACCGTGCAGATCAAGGACCTGCGCAACGCGCTGACCACCGGTGCCGAGCTCGGCTTCGACGCGCCGATCACCCAGCTGTTCGAGCAGCTGTACCGCAGCGCCGCCGACCACGGCTGGGCCGACGCCGACCACGCTGGCCTCTGGCTGGAACTGGCACGACGCAACGGCATGAAGTGAGCGGCGATCGGCTACAATCCGCTCCGTCGTGGGGGGTAGCTCAGCTGGGAGAGCGTCGCGTTCGCAATGCGAAGGTCGGGAGTTCGATCCTCCTCCTCTCCACCACTATTCAAAAAACCAACCACTCTCGGTTGGTTTTTTTTGCCCGTTTCCCCCAGTGCTGGCGCGGGTTCGGGCCTTGCTGCGACGGACGCCGCTGCCCCGAACAAGTCGGTTTCGAGCCGTCTTCCGTTCTCGGATCCTGCCCATTCTCTGATTCTGCGAAGGACGCCGCCGCGTTTGCGTCCGCATTGGCGCGGGTTTCCGGCTCCTTGTTCGTCTCCGAAACCGCCTTCACGCAGGCGACCCGACCCCGCGACCGGGCTAGGTGTTCGCGATTGGACGGACGTCCCAAGTGATCGACATTTCCGGCCGGTAGACCACCTCGTTGCCGTGCTTGATACTGGCTTTCAGGTGCTCAGCCAGCGGCTTGTCGTACTTCTCGATTTGCTTGATGGCTCGGTCAACCGCGTTGCGGAAGGCGTCCCGGACGTTCTTTCTCCTGTCAGCGACCCTGCGTAGCTTGCCCCCCTTTCCCTGTGCCCCCGTCACAGCAGCCACAAGTTGAGCCATTTCGATTTGAATTTCTTCAAGCCGCTCGTGGTCACCGTCTGCCTCCGCATCCGCCTTTTCACTGATCAGATCGTTGTATCTGCCACGGTACTGCTGGATCGCTTTTCTGTCCGCCACCACGCCAGCATCCCCCAGCGGCACGCCGTTAGACACTTGATACCCCTCTTCGATGTCATCGTGATCCAACCCGGTGTTCGCTGCCGATTCAACGGCCCCGATTTCGCTGCCGCAGACGATTTCAAAAACCGAGGTTTCACGATCCGGGAACGCCAGCAACAGGTTGATGTACTCAGCCCCCTTGTCCACGCCCTGGATCAGGATGGTGTGTCGTCCCCGACCTTGGAACCGTGCCTCCCAGACACCACCGCGCTTTCGGAAAATGTTGTCCGGCAGCTTTTCTGCCGACACCACGGCGGGCATTGAGATCACGGAGTTCGCCTGATAAGCCGTTTGAAGCAGGCAATCTCCGGGAAGCGTCCGCTCCCGAATCTCCTTGCTGTGACGACTAAGCAGCTCATCCAATGCCCCCATCACCTCATTGGCGTGCCGCTTGTAGAGATCGAACACCCGCTGCGCTGCCTGCCCGGCGCTGTTGTAGTTCAGATACTTAAAGACCCGGCCCACGTCGGGGTAACTGCTGACGAACTGCGCCACGTCCGTGAGGCCATTCACCTGATTGGCCCGCTCCAGATAGGCTGCGGCCATGATCTTGTCCACGTTCTTCTTCTGATCTTGGGCATCACGGCTCTGGGTGAACACGTCGAACTTGTAGTGTTCGGTCGGATCGTGTTGATCAGCCTTGGCGGCGAGAACTGCGAATCGACGGTCGATGCATTGCGAGCAGCCTCCGCAGTGGGTGTGCTGGTTCGTCATCTCCCAGGTGTGGGTGCAGGTCATCGAATGCTTGATCAGGTCGTGGCAACCAGCGTCCGTGATGACCTTGACGACGTCCGCCTTCGTTTTCCAGATGTAGAGGTTCTCGACTGCGAAGGGCTCACCTGCCACCAATGAAAGCAGGTCTTGGAAGCCTTTCATCACTCTCGGGTGCGTTGTCCTTGTGGCACGGCCGCCGACCACCTGAGCGCACACCGGAAGATTCAGGCTGATCACGCCGTTCTCGTAGAAGCGGACACTCTTGAGGTTGAGCATCCGGGCAATCGTCGCGCCGATGGAGACGTACAGGAACGACCGGCTGCGCTGGGTGTACTCGTGGTTCAGTTCTTTGGTCTTGTGGACGCGAACGGTAATGCGGTGCGGCACGTTGTCGCCTGCTTTCGCGGCCAGCATCTCTTCGAGTACGCGGTGTCGCTTGTTGAGCTTGGAGGTCGACTTGTGGGTGACCAAGAGCACGCGCCGCTTCTGGTTCACAACCTCATCGATGGCACCGGCCAGAGAGTCCAGTCCTCCGGAGAACATCACCACCTGCTCCGGCATCCCGTACATCTGCTGGGTGTCATTGAACTCGAGGTACTCCTGGAACTGGTGATCCTGGTCGAGTTTGACGAAGTCGAACTGGTACTGGTCGTCGGACAGGAACCCGAGCGTCGAGCACAGCGTTTCCTGCACCTCGGCACTGTTCCAAAAATCGGGATTGCGCACCGGAACCACGAAGTGCAGGTCGCGCCGCCAGCCATCACCAAAGGAATCGACATCGTCCGCACCGCGTCTGACCACCTGATCAGCGCTGTAGACGTAGGTGGCGATCTCCAGCAGGTCGTGAAACAGCGGCGGAACGCCACGAAACATTTTGGTGTGGACGTCTTCGATGCGCAGGGTGATGTTGCCGTGCCCGGCCTTGCCGGAGAGCCGCAGCCGCAGATCGCGCGAGGGATCTTCGCTGATGCCTTTTGCGGACGCGTTGCCGCACAGAACGTATCGCTTACCTTGCATCGCTGCGCGCCCCCGCTTTCAACTCGTCCTTCATCTTTTTCAGCGCATAGCCTGCGAATCCGTCCGACGATTTTCTGGAAATATCACCGCCCTCATGAAACCGGTGTTTTGAGAACCATTCACTTGAAAACTTCTCGACGATGACCGACGCCTCTCGGGTGTGGGTCTCCAGAGCCGCATTGAACTGGGCCGACTGATTCATCGTCGCAAAGCGCATTCCATCGCCAAGCTGGGTGTTCACGACCTTGCTCAGGAAATACTGCAGCCCTTCATTGGCCAGCCGGGCAAAGAATCGCCGGGAGAAGTCGCCAAACTCCTTCGGCTTTCCCAAGTCTGCGAGCGCCGCCCGCATCGTGTCCGGGTCGGACGAAAAGAGCGATTGCAGTTTGGGCGCGAGGACATCGTTGACGGCACCGACGATGGCCCGATTGGCAAGGCCTCCGAGGTCGGATCGCTGGCCATTGCCCTCTACGCGCCGATCCAGTGCTTCGGTGATCGCCGTGGTCACATCGATGAGGGAGGGGTCGGCAGGTAGATGGATGCCCGCTGCCGCAAGGTGCTGGTGGATATCGGGCTTCTTGGCGGCAATGGCCATCTGGGTCATCAGCCAAACGGCCTCGGTGTAGCCCACATCGTCCATCACGAAGGAGAAGGCCTTTTCGGCCGCCGTGATGGTGGCATTGGCGATTTGGGAGACGTCAGCACCGGCGGCGATCAGTTCGACGACCTCCTTCCACGCCTTCGTTCTTGGCAGTACCCCGAGCCGAACGTGCCCCATCCAGGATTCCCCTTGTTGAAATCAAAGCATCGCGGTCATTCGTTGCGCTTCACTATCACGATGCTCCGTGCCTTTTTTTCTTCTTTCCTCAAATACCCCTTGCGTACCAACTGCGCGATTTGTTCATGAGCGCTGGCGTGGCTGATGCCCAGGGCTTCGGCCAATTCCTTGACGGTGGGCGGCAGGCCCGTGTTGTCGAGGATTTGGCAAATCGCCCTCAGCGTTCTTGCCTGCGGCTCCGTAATGCCTTCGGTCTTTCGCTTGCTCATGGCATTGCTCCTCGCCGATTTGCACAATATATGACCTGATGAACATCAGGTCAATGGAGGCGACCCAACGCAGAAAATCTCTGGCCTGACTACGGGCGGGAGGAGCGACGCCAGTCCCAAGGAGCTATCGGATCTGCATCGCGCCACAGCCCGGCGTGGCGGTCGCGCGCCTCCTGCTCAGCAAACTCGTAGGCACCGGCATCCTCGGCGGCCTGCTCCCGTGCGTACTGGCGGTACCACCAAGCCATCCCGGTTGTGATCTGTGCCAGCCCTGCGTCCAGTGTCTTCGGACACATGCGCGCGGTGCAGGAAGGGTCGGCGACCAGTACCTTGCCAACAAGCCGCCCGTAGCGGTCGCGCTTGCTGCTCATCACGACGACGTCTTTGCCGAACACGAGGTCGGACATCGACGCCTTGGATCGCTGCCCGAATGCCTGCTTCATCTCCGGCGCATCGATCCCTGCCACCCGGATCTTGTGCTGCGTCCTATCCGCATCGAGGACGGTGACCGTGTCGCCGTCGGCCACGCCAACCACTCGACCCGTGATGGTCTCCGCACTAACACTCCACGCCGCCAGGGCGATCAACGTCGCCCAGAAAATCTCCTCGAAATCTCGCTCACCCTATCTGATGCACGCTGAAACGGGATACCCCGACCGCCCTGTGTGCATATTCTTCGTAACGGTCTGACAACTTTACTGGCTACCGAAATGACCGTCGAACAAACACTCCCTGAATTGATGTCCCCGAGACAACGGGCCCGCGAGGCCGCAGAAATCATCGCGGCCGCCATCGCGCGCTTGCATTCCACGCGTCCACAAGACAGCGATATTCCACTTGGCTTCTCGGCACCCGAGCGCGTTCATACAAACCCCTCTACAGAAGGAGTTTTCAAGTGAACGCACCAATAACACCACCCTCTCTGGCGGCACAAATCGCCAATCTTCCCCAACTGGCCATGAAAGATTTGTGGGCGGTTTGGGACAAGTATTTCCCGCAGCGACCACCCCACCATAACCGGGCCTATGTCGAAGGCCGCGTCGCCTACAAGATTCAGGAGGAGGCACTGGGCACCGCCCTGCTCGTGCAGACGCAGATGGCACGGATCGGCGAAGCTCAATCCAACATCAAGACGCAGCGCGGCGTGGAAGTTCAGGTCATTCCCGGCACGGTGCTGGTGCGGGAATTTGACAACCGCGAACACCGCGTCACCGCGCAGGCGGACGGCTCCTTTGAATACGAAGGCCGCCGCTTCAAGAGCTTGTCGGGAGTCGCCCGCCACATCACCGGCACCCAGTGGTCAGGACCGCTGTTTTTCGGAATCACCAAGAACAAACAGAAGCGAGGTGCCAAGTGAACATCGTCGTGACCAAGAAACGCTGCGCCGTCTACACCCGAGTCTCCACGGACGAGCGCCTCGACCAGTCCTTCAACTCCCTCGACGCCCAGCGCGAAGCGGGCCAAGCCTACATCGTGAGCCAGCGTGCCGAGGGCTGGTTGCCGGTAGGCGACGACTACGACGACGGCGGCTACTCGGGCGGAAACATGGAACGTCCTGCCTTGAAGCGTCTGATGGCCGACATCATTGCCGACCAGATCGACATCGTGGTCGTCTACAAGATCGACCGCCTGACACGCAGCCTCACCGACTTCGCCAAGCTGGTGGAAGTCTTCGAGCGCCACAAGGTGTCGTTCGTGTCGGTCACCCAGCAATTCAACACCACCACGTCGATGGGGCGGCTGATGTTGAACATCCTGCTGTCCTTCGCGCAGTTCGAGCGTGAAGTCACAGGCGAGCGCATCCGCGACAAGATCGCCGCCAGCAAGCGCAAGGGCCTGTGGATGGGTGGCTACACCCCGCTGGGCTACGAGGTCAAAGACCGCAAGCTGATCATCGAGGAGAAGGATGCCGAGACCATCCGGCGCATCTTCACCCGCTTCACCGAAACGCGCTGCATCACGGACATCATCCGTGAGATGGCCCTGGAAGGAATCACCACCAAGCCCAACCGGCTGAAGGACGGCAGCGTGCGCAACGGCACGCCGATGGACAAGAAGTACATCTCCAAGGTGCTGCGCAATCCGATCTACGTTGGCGAAATCCGCCACAAGGGGACGGCGTTTGCTGGACAGCACGAGCCGATCATCACCCGTCAGTTGTGGGATCGGGTGCAGAACATTTTGTCTGAGGACGCGCACCAGCGCATGGGCAAGACCCAGACCCGGCACAAGACCGACGCGTTGTTGCGCGGCCTGATGTACGGCCCTGATGGTGGCAAGTACCACATCACCTACAGCAAGAAGCCCTCGGGCAAGAAGTACCGCTACTACATCCCCAAGGCGGACAGCCGCTATGGCTACCGCAGCAGCGCCACCGGGATGATCCCGGCCGACCAGATCGAGGAAGTGGTGGTGAATCTGCTGGTGGGTGCGCTCCAGTCGCCCGAAAGCATCCAAGGGTGTGCGCGCCG
>NZ_AZND01000192.1:0-6439 GCF_000576205.1 Methylibium sp. T29
CGCTTCTCGGCCCGGGCGGTCAGCGGCACCTGCTGCGGGTGCATCAGGTCGAAGGCCAGCTGGGCCGCGGTGTCGTGGCGCTTGTCGGCGCGCGGCTCCAGGCAGCGCAGCAGGATCTCCTGCAGCCACGGTGGGCAGTCGGGGCGCAGCACGCGCGGCGGCACCGGCTCGCGATAGAGCCGCTGGCGCAGGCCGGCGATGCTGGTCGGCTGGCCGAACGGGCGCTCGCCGGTTGTCAGGTGGTAGAGCATCACGCCGAGCGCGTAGAGGTCGCTGCGCGGCTCGTCGCGCACGAACTGGATCTGCTCCGGCGACATGTAGGGGCCGGTGCCCATCGGCAGCGTGAACTCCTCGTCCAGCAGATCGGGCAGGTGGTCGTGGCGCGACAGGCCGAAGTCCACCAGCACCGCCTCGGCCTCGCGGCCTTCGGCGTCGCGGCGGAACAGGATGTTGCTCGGCTTCACGTCGAGATGGATCACGTGCTGGCGGTGCAGGTCGTGCAGCGCGGTGGCGACCTTGGCGCCGATGGTCACCACCTCGTCGATCGGCAGCGGCGCGCGGTCCAGCCGCGGGCGCAGCGACTCGCCCGGCAGTTGTTCCATCACCAGGTAGGGCTGCGCGGTGAAATCGCCCTGCGCCACGTAGCGCGGCACGTGCGGCCCCTGCAGACGCGGCAGGATCATCTGCTCGACCTCGAAACCGACGATGGTGGCCGGGTCCTCGCCGCCCTTGATGCGCGGCAGCTTCATCAGCATCGGCTGCGCGTGGTCCGGGTGGGTGACGCGCCACAGGTTGGCCATGCCGCCCTGGTGCAGGTGCTCCTCGAGCCGGAAGCCGTCGACCACGGCGCCCGGCTGCAGCGGCACGGGACCGGCGCTGCCGCTCATCGACCCTCGATCAGCCGATCGGCCAGGCGATCCGGCAGGCCGGCCTCGCGCACCTTCGAGGCCGCCGTCTCGTGGTCGTAGGGCACGCGGTGGAAGCACAGGCTGCGCGTGTCGGTGTCGAAGAGCGCCCAGCAGGCTGCCGGATCGCCGTCGCGCGGCTGGCCCACCGAACCCGGCAGCACCAGCCACTGCCGGTGCGCCGGCACCGGGATCTCGACATCGGGCACCGGCACGAAATCACCGGACTTGCCGGTGCCGGCCAGGTGGTAGAGCCGCGGTTCGTGCACGTGGCCGATGAACACGTGGCGCGCTGCAGTGGCCTGCAGGCAGCGCACGGCGTCGTGCCGGCTGGTCACGTACTCCCAGCCGGCCGGGGCCCAGGTGTTGGCGTGGGCGAAGCCGCAGCCGTCCCGCTCGACGGTGAACGGCAGGGCGTCGAGGAAGGCGAGCTGATCGGCGTCGAGCCGCGCCCGGGTCCAGGCGATGACACGGCGCGCGTCGTCGACCATCGTCGGTCGCGGCCCTGCACGGCGGACTCGTCGTGGTTGCCCTTGAGCACGATGGCGCCATTGCGGGCCAGCGCGCGCACCCGGTCGACGACCCAGGCCGGGTCGGCGCCGTAGCCGACCAGGTCACCGAGGATCGCGTAGTCGGTCGCTCCGCAGGAGGCGGCCGCGCCCAGGCAGGCCTCGAAGGCTTCGCGGTTGGCGTGCAGGTCGGTCAGCAGCGCGAGCTTCATGGCAGTGCACCGTCGGGCGACGCCGCAGCCTGCCGGCTCAGCCGATGCGGCCGAGCAACAGGTACTCCATCAGGGCCTTCTGCACGTGCATGCGGTTCTCGGCCTCGTCCCAGACCACAGACTGCGTGCCATCGATCACCTCGGCCTCGACCTCCTCGCCGCGATGGGCCGGCAGGCAGTGCATGAACAGCGCATCCGGGCGCGCCGCGGCCATCATCTCGCGGTCCACGCACCAATCGGCGAAGGCCTGCTTGCGGGCCTCGTTCTCGGCTTCGTAGCCCATGCTGGTCCACACGTCGGTGGTCACCAGGTGGGCGCCACGGCAGGCATCCATCGGGTCGGCGAAGACCTTGTAGCAGTGGGTGCCCGAGATGCCGGCCACGACCGGGTCGATCTCGTAGCCGCCGGGTGTGCTGACGTGCACCGTGAAGCCCAGGATCTCGGCGGCCTGCAGCCAGGTGTGCGCCATGTTGTTGCCGTCGCCGACCCAGGCCACGACCATGCCGCGCAGGCAGTCGGCCGCCTTCGCGCCGCCGTCCTGCGTACCGCGGTGCTCGATGTAGGTGAACAGGTCGGCCAGGATCTGGCAGGGGTGGAATTCGTTGGTCAGGCCGTTGATCACAGGCACCCGCGAATGCGCGGCGAAGCGCTCGAGCTTGGCCTGCTCGAAGGTGCGGATCATCACCAGGTCGACCATGCGGCTGATGACGCGTGCGCTGTCCTCCACCGGCTCGGCGCGGCCGAGCTGGCTGTCGCCGGTGGTCAGGTGCACCACCGAGCCGCCCATCTGGTACATGCCGGCCTCGAAGCTCACGCGTGTGCGGGTGCTGGCCTTCTCGAAGATCATCGCCAGCGTGCGGTCGAACAGCGGCGTGTACTTCTCGTAGTTCTTGAAGCGGCGCTTGATGATCGCGGCGCGCTCGAACAGGTAGGCGTACTCCTCGGCGCGGAGGTCCTTGAACTGCAGGTAGTGCTTCATGAGGCTGGAGCCGGGTTTCATGGCGCTCGGTCGGGCGGAGGTCGAGGGGCGGTGCACGGCTCAGGCGGCCGGCTTCGGCGGCTCGGCGAGGAAGCGGCGGATCAGCGGGCACAGGATCGCCACGACCCGATCGGCCTCGGCTGCGCTGAGGATCAGCGGCGGCACCAGCCGGATCACGCGGTCGGCGGTCACGCTGAGCAGCAGGCCGGCCTCGGCGGCGCGGCCGAGCAGCTCGCCGCACGGGGCGCGCCAGCTCGATGCCGATCATCAGGCCCTGGCCGCGGATCTCGGTGACGCCGTCCGGCCCGCTCAGGTCGGCCAGTTCGCGCGCCAGCCCGGCGCGCAGCCGTTCGCCCACCGTCGCGGCGTTCTCGAGCAGGCGGTCCTGTTCCATCACGGCGAGCGTCTCGATACCGGCGCGCATCGCCAGCGGATTGCCGCCGAAGGTGGTGCCGTGGTTGCCCGGGCCGAGCACGCCGGCCGCGCGTGGGCCACACACCACTGCGCCGACCGGCACGCCCGAGCCCAGGCCCTTGGCCAGCGGCATCACGTCGGGCTGGATGCCGGCCCACTGGTGGGCGAACCACTTGCCGGTGCGCCCGATGCCGCACTGCACCTCGTCGAGCATCAGCAGCCAGTCATGCTCGTCGCACAGGCGGCGCAGCGCCTGCAGGTAGGGCACGGTGGCGGGGTTGATGCCGCCCTCGCCCTGGATCACCTCGAGGAAGATCGCCACCACGTTCGGCCGCGTCTGGGCCGCTTCCTCGATCGCCGCCACGTCGTTCAGCGGCACCCGCACGAAGCCCTCCACCAGCGGCCCGAAGCCGGCCTGCACCTTGGGGTTGCCGGTGGCCGACAGCGTGGCGATCGAGCGGCCGTGAAAGGCCTTCTCGTAGACGATGATCTCCGGGCGGTCGATGCCCTTGTCGTGACCGAACTTGCGCGCGATCTTCAACGCGGCCTCGTTGGCCTCCAGCCCGGTGCTGCAGAAAAAGGCATTGGTCAGCCCGCTCAGATCGCACAGCCTGGCGGCGAGCTGCTCCTGCAGCGGCGCCTGGTAGTAGTTCGAGCAGTGGATCAGCTTGCCGATCTGGTCGGTCAGCGCCGGCACCAGCCTCGGGTGGGCGTGGCCCAGGGTGTTGACGGCGATCCCGCCCAGCGCGTCGAGGTACTCGCGGCCTTCGGTGTCCCACACGCGGCAGCCCTGGCCATGCGACAGCGCGAACGGCAGGCGGCCGTAGGTGTTCATCACGTGGGGGGACGGCGGCGGCTTCGGGACTTCGGGCGCGTTCATGAGCGGCTTCCTTGAATGAAAAAGGCGCAGTCCGTCACGGATGCTGCGCCTGCGAGATTCTACGGATGCCCGACGACAACGCAGCGACGCCATGCGTCTTGCTGGCTCGCACCGATTTGCCGATTGCACCTGCTGCACTGCAGCACAATAGCGTTGTCCATGGCCGCTCCCAGCGGTGCCCCGTCTGCGCCTGTCCGTGCCCACACCCGAACGCTCCAAACCGAGAGAAGTCTTCATCCAGGGCCTGACCCTGGACGGGCGCAGCTTCCGCCCCAGCGACTGGGCCGAGCGGCTGGCCGGCGCGATGTCCAGCTTCCGCCCCGGCGGCGCGCAGATGGGCCGCGCGGCCTACGTCGGCTATTCGCCCTACTGCGTGCCGAACGTGATCAACGGCATCAAGTGTGTGGTCGTCAACGAGGCGCTGCGCGAGCTGGAGCCGATGGCCTGGGACTTCGTCATGAACTTCGCGCGCGACAACCAGCTGCAGGTGGTCGACGCCTGCCTGCTGCCCGACGCGCCTCCGGCCGCAAGCCCGCGGCCCGGTCGCTGAGGCCCCATGAAAAAGGCTCCTTGCGGAGCCCTTCTCGTTTCCCACCCGGATGCGGTTTCAGGCCGCCAGCGCCTTGATCTTGGCCGACAGGCGGCTCTTGTAGCGAGCCGCCTTGTTCTTGTGGAACAGACCCTTGTCGGCGATCGAATCGATCACCTTCTGGGCCGACTTGAAGGTTTCACCGGCCTTGGCCTTGTCGCCAGTGGCCACGGCCTTGAGCACGCCCTTGATGGCGGTGCGGAACTTCGAGCGCAGCGAGGTGTTGGCGGCGTTCAGGCGGACGTCCTGACGCACGCGCTTGCGGCCCGACGCGATGCGGACCGATTTCTTGACTTTGGAAGAGGTGGCCATTGTGTGACGGGGTTCCGGGGGGAAAGCCTGCGAGTATATCACCGGCCCCGAGGTCGTCCACGGGGCCAGGGGCCGGCGTGAACCGACGTTAGTAGGCACTTCTATACTCGCGCACCCATCCTGCCCGTCTGCCCCGCTCTCGACCCGCGATCGGCCAACCCATCCTCTCCATGAACCTGCTGCGCGCCGCGTCGACCGTCTCCCTGCTGACGCTGGCGTCGCGCATCACCGGGCTGGTGCGCGAGCAGATGGTGGCGGCGGCGTTCGGCGCGAGCGTGATGACGGATGCCTTCAACGTGGCCTTCCGCATCCCCAACCTGCTGCGCCGGCTGTTCGCGGAGGGCGCGTTCTCGCAGGCCTTCGTGCCCTTGCTGGCCGAGAGTCGCGCGCGCGATGGCGACGAGGTGACGCACGCGCTGATCGATGCCGTGGCCACCGTGCTGCTGTGGGCGCTGCTCGTGACCTGCGTGCTCGGCGTGGTCGCCGCGCCGGTCCTGGTGTGGGTGATGGCGCAGGGTCTGCAGAAGAGCGGCGGCTTCGACCTCGCGGTCGCCATGACGCGCTTCATGTTCCCCTACATCGGCTTCATGTCGCTGGTCGCACTGTCGGCCGGGATCCTGAACACCTGGAAGCGCTTTGCGGTGCCGGCGGCCACACCGGTGCTGCTGAACCTGTCGTTCATCGCCGCCGCCTGGTGGGGTGTGCCGTACTTCAAGGCCTGGGGCATCGAGCCGATCTACGCGCTCGCGCTGGGCGTCATGGTCGGCGGCGTGCTGCAGCTCGCCGTGCAGCTGCCGGCCTTGAAGCGCGTCGGCGCGCTGCCCAGCTTCGGCCTGTCGGTGGCGCGCCTGCGCAGCGCCTGGCACCACCCCGGCGTGCACCGCGTGCTGAAGCAGATGGCGCCGGCGGTCCTGGGCGTGTCGGTCGCCCAGATCTCGCTGCTGATCAACACGCAGATCGCCACGCAGATCGGCGCCGGTGCGGTGTCGTGGCTGACCTATGCCGACCGGCTGATGGAATTTCCGACCGCGCTGCTGGGCGTGGCGCTCGGGGTGGTGCTGCTGCCCCAGCTGTCGGCCACGCAGGCCGAGGGCGGCAGCGAGCGCTACGCCGCGCTGCTGGACTGGGGCCTGCGCCTGGTCGTGCTGCTGGCGCTGCCCTGTGCGGTGGCGCTGATCGTGTTTCCCGAGGCGCTGGTGTCGGTGCTCTACCACCGCGGCGCCTTCAGCGCCTTCGACGTGCACCAGACCGTCACCGCGTTGCGCGGCTACGGCGCCGGCCTGCTGGGATTGGTGGCGCTGAAGGTGCTGGCGCCGGGCTTCTACGCCAAGCAGGACATCCGCACGCCGGTCAAGGTGGCGATCGTGGTGCTGGTGCTCACCCAGTTGCTGAACCTGCTGTTCGTGCCGCGGCTCGGCCACGCCGGCCTGGCGCTGTCGATCGGTTGCGGCGCGCTCGTCAATGCCCTCTGGTTGCTGATCGGTCTGTACCGGCGCGGCAGCTGGCGGCCGGCGCCGGGCTGGCTGGCGTTCGGCAGCAAGGTGCTGGTCGCGAGCCTGCTGATGGGGGCCGGCTTGACCTGGGCGGCCCAGACCTTCGACTGGGTGGCGCTCGGCGCGCGCGAGCTGCAGCGGGCCGG
>NZ_AZND01000193.1:0-6361 GCF_000576205.1 Methylibium sp. T29
CGGCGGGGCGCGGCGCCGGAGCGGCCCGCGGCGCCGTGGTCTGACCCACCAGCGGGGTCGGCTCCCAGCCGCGGTAGGTGGGCGGCAGGCGCGACTGCTTGGGGTAGCCGGCGGCGTCGAGGTAGCCGCGCCATTCGGCTCCGAATAGCCGCGCAGCTGCTGGCCGCCGATGCGCAACACCGGCAGTTCGGCGCTCGATTCGATCTGTCGGAAGGCGGCGATGTCGGCTTCGCCGGTGATGGTCTTCTCGGTGTAGGGGATGCCACGCTGGCGCAGCATGTCGCGGCCGGCCACGCAGCCCGAGCAGTCGCTACCGCTGTACAGCGTCACCGGGTAGCGTTCGGCGATCTGCGCCAGCTCGTACGGCAGGCCACTGGTGGTGCCGGTGACCGCTGCGCCGCCGCGGATCGGTTGTACCTTGGCCGCGGCCGAGGGCGCGGGGCGGTCGGTGTAGGTGATGCGCCCGTCGGGCTCGACGATCTTGTACTGCGCCAGGGCCGGACCGGAGCCCAATGCGACGAGGCTGAACAGCAGGACGGCAGCGGAACGGCTCATGACAAGGTTCTCGGGTTCGGCGGAACTTCGATCTTAGTCCGCCATGCCCTGGTGGCGCAGCAGGGCGTCGATGCGTGGCTCGCGACCGCGGAAGGCCTTGAAGCTCTCCATCGCCGGACGGCTGCCACCGGCTTCGAGGATGGCTTCGCGGTAACGGCGGCCGACGGCGGGGTTGAACACCCCTTCCTCCTCGAAGGCGGCGTAGGCGTCGGCGCTCAGTACCTCGGCCCACTTGTAGCTGTAGTAGCCGGCTGCGTAACCGCCGGCGAAGATGTGCGAGAAGCTGTGCTGGAAGCGGTTGAAGGCCGGCGGCACGATGACCGCGATCTCGCGGCGCACGCCGTCGAGCACCCGCTGGATGGCGTCGGCGCCGTAGGGCGCCGCCGACGCACCGTCGTGGATCAGCATGTCGAACAGCGAGAACTCCACCTGGCGCAGCGTCTGCAAGCCACTCTGGAAGTTCTTTGCGGCGAGCATCTTGTCGAACAGCGTCCGCGGCAGCGGCTCGCCGCTGTCGACGTGCGCCGTCATGTGCTTCACCACCTCCCACTCCCAGCAGAAGTTCTCCATGAACTGGCTGGGCAGCTCGACCGCGTCCCACTCGACGCCGGAGATGCCGGCCACGCCGATCTCGTCGACCTGCGTGAGCATGTGGTGCAGGCCGTGGCCGAACTCGTGGAACAACGTGGTCACGTCGTCGTGCGACAGCAGCGCGGGGCGGTCACCGACGGGCGCAGCGAAGTTGCAAACCAGATGAGCCACCGGCGTCTGCACCCTGCCCTCAGGGCGGGCCCAGCGACCCCGTACGTCGTCCATCCAGGCGCCCGGGCGCTTGCCGGGGCGTGCGTAGGGGTCGAGGTAGAACTGGCCGACCAGCTGAGTGCCGCGCTCGATGCGGAAGAATCGCACGTGCTCGTTCCAGACCGGCGCCGTGTCCGGGCGGATCGCCACCTCGAACAGCGTCTCGATGATGCGGAACAGGCCGGCCAGCACCTTGGGTTCGGTGAAGTACTGCTTCACCTCGGTGTCGCTGAAGGCGTAACGGGCTTCCTTCAGGCGCTCGGCCGCGTAGGCCATGTCCCAGGCCTGCAGATCGGCCAGGCCAAGCTCGGTGCGGGCGAACTCGCGCAGCTCGGCCAGATCGCGCTCGGCGTGGGGCCGTGCGCGCCGCGCCAGGTCGCGCAGGAAACCCTGCACCTGCGCCGGCGAGTCGGCCATCTTGGCGACCAGCGAAACCTCGGCGAAGTTGCGGTAGCCCAGCAGCTCGGCCTCTTCCTGCCGCAGAGTGAGGATCTCGCCCATCACGGCGCTGTTGTCGCGCTCGGTCGGGCCGGCCTCCGAGGCGCGCGTGACGTGGGCGCGGTAGACGCGTTCGCGCAGCGCGCGGTCCTGCGCGTACTGCAGCACCGGCAGGTAGACCGGCATGTGCAGGCTGAGCTTGTGGCCGTCTTGGCCGTCGGCCCGGGCGGCGGCGCGCGTGGCGGCCTTGACGTCCTCCGGTACGCCGGCGAGCTCGGCCTCGCTCGCGATGAAGCTCCAGCCGTCTGTCGCGTCGAGCACATGCTCGGAGAAGGCCTGGCCGAGTTCGGCCTGACGCGCCTGGATGGCTGCGAAGCGCTCCTTGGCGGCCCCCTGCAGCTCGGCGCCGGACAGCACGAAATCGCGCATCGCGTTCGACAGCGCCTTGCGCCGTGCCGCGTTGAGCGCGGCTGCCGCAGGGCTGCCGGCCACGGCCTTGTACTTCGCGTAGAGCCGCTCGTCGGCACCCAGGTTCGTGTAGAACTCGGTCACGCGCGGCAGGGCCTCGGTGTAGGCGGCGCGCAGCTCGGGCGTGTCGGCCACCGCGTTGAGGTGGCTGACCGCTCCCCAGGCGCGCCCGAGGCGCTCGGTTGCGACATCGAGCACCGCGGAGAGGGCATCGTAGTCGGCCGGCACGTCCGCGCCCGTGGCGCGTTCCAGCGCCACGTTCGCTTCGGCCAGCAGGGCCTCGACCGCAGGCTCCACATGCTCGGGGCGGATCTCGCCGAAGCGCGGCAGGGCGGCGGTATCGAGTAGAGGATTGCTCATGGGTCGGCTCGTCGGTTCGGGGCTCGCAGCAGTGTCAGCTGGCGTCGGGCGGCGCGGTTTCAATCCTGTTCATCGGCAGGATAGCGAGCCCATGGGCTCAGCCCACCAGCCGCTCGGCCGATTCCAGGGTGTTCATCAGCAGCATCGTGATCGTCATCGGTCCCACGCCGCCGGGCACCGGCGTGATCCATCCGGCGACCTTGGCGACCCCGGCGTAGTCAACGTCGCCGCACAGCTTGCCATGGTCGTCGCGGTTCATGCCCACGTCGATCACCACGGCGCCGGGCTTCACCATGTCGGCGGTCAGCACCTTGCGCTTGCCGACCGCGGCGACCACGATGTCGGCCTGGCGGGTGTGCAGCGCGAGGTCGGGGGTCGCACTGTGGCAGACCGTGACGGTGGCGTTGGCCTGCAGCAGCAGCATCGCCATCGGCTTGCCGACGATGTTGCTGCGGCCGATCACGACGGCGTGCTTGCCCTTGGGGTCGTAGCCGATCGACTCGAGCATCTTCATGCAACCGTAGGGTGTGCAGGGCTTGAAACCGGGCTGGCCGACCATCAGTGCGCCTGCGCTCGCGACGTGGAAGCCGTCCACGTCCTTGTGCGGCGCGATGGTCTCGATGACGCGGTGCGCGTCGATGTGCGGCGGCAGCGGCAACTGCACCAGGATGCCGTGGATTGCCGGATCGGCATTCAGCGCCTGCACGCGGGCCAGCAGCTCGGCCTCGGTCATCGCCGCCGGGTAATGCTCCAGCACCGAATGCAGGCCGCTGTCGTGACAGGCCTTCACCTTGTTGCGCACGTAGACCTGCGAGGCCGGGTTCTCGCCCACCAGGATGACGGCGAGTCCCGGCGTGATGCCGTGCTCGCGCAGCGTGGCGGCGCGCTGCGCGACTTCGTGGCGGAGGTGGCGGGACAGGGCATTGCCGTCGATGGCTCGGGCGCTCATGCGAGGGGCTCCTTCAGCGGTAGGCACCGTCAGCACGGCACCGGAGGTAGAAACGACAAGGGCCGCACGAAGGCGGCCCTGGCGACGAGAGGGTGCGTCAGGCCTTGGCCTGGGCACCGAGCGCGATCTTCAGCAGATCGGCCACGGTGTTGGCGTTGAGCTTCTCCATGATGTTGGCGCGGTGGGCCTCCACCGTCTTGATGCTGATGCCCAGGTCGTCGGCGATCTGCTTGTTCAGGCGGCCGGCGACGATGCGCTCGAGGACCTGGGCCTCGCGGGTGGTCAGCCGCGACAGCAGCGCGTCGCGGCTGGCGGCTTCCTGGTGCTGGCTGAAGGCGGCACGGGCGCTGTCGAGCATGCGCTCGACCAGGCTCAGCAGTTCCTCTTCCTTGAAGGGCTTCTCGATGAAATCCATCGCGCCCTTCTTCATCGTGGTGACCGCCATCGGCACGTCGCCGTGGCCGGTGATGAAGACCACGGGCAGCGGGCTCTTGCGCTCGACCAGACGATCCTGCAGCTCCAGCCCGCTCATGCCGTCCATGCGGATGTCGGCGATCAGGCAGGCGACCTCGCGGGAGTCGAAGCGCGACAGGAAGGACTCGGCCGAGTCGAAGCACTTGACCCGGTAGTCCTTGCCTTCGAGCAGCCACTGAAGAGAGTCGCGCACGGCTTCGTCGTCGTCGACGACATAGACCGTGCCTTTCTTGGGGATGAGGCTCATGCGCGCTCTTTACGAGGTTTCGGTCAAGGTGACGCCGGGAGGCTCGGTCGCCGGGACCGGGAGCTCCACTGGCAGGGTGAAGGCAAAGCTGCAGCCGCTGATCACGCTTCCATTGTAGAGGTTCTCCGCACGGATACGGCCGCGGTGGGACTCGACGATGGATCGGCACAACGACAGGCCGATGCCCAGTCCGTCGGGCTTGGTGGAGAAGAACGCCTCGTAGAGCCGGGCCATCATCTCCTCCTTCACGCCCGGGCCGTTGTCTCGCACGCTGAACTCGATCACGCCGCCTTCCTCCGGCGTGTGCTTGGGCACCACGCGCAGTTCGATGTGGCGACGAGAGGACGGCAGCTTCGCGTTGTCGATCGCCTCGGCCGAGTTCTTCAGCAGGTTCAGCAGCACCTGCTCGATCAGGATCGGGTCCACCTGCAGGTCGGGCAGCCGCTGCGCGACGTAGGTGCGGATGTGCACGTTGCGGCGCTTGAGCTCGATGCCGGCCAGTTCGACAGCGTCCTCCACGATGTCGCGCGCTTGGCGGTCTGGCGCTGTGGTTCGCTTCGCTTCACGAAGGCGCGGATGCGGTGGATGATCTGTCCGGCGCGGTGGGCCTGGCGCGCGGTCTTCTCCAGCGCGGCGATCAGGTCGTCCTTCTCGATGGCGTCGGACTTGACCCGCGAGACCATGCCGTTGCAGTAGTTGGTGATCGCGGTGAGCGGCTGATTCAGCTCGTGGGCGACGCTGGAGGCCATCTCGCCCATCGTCACGAGGCGGCTGGTGACCTGGGCCTTCTCCGCCTGGTGCGAGGCCTGCTCCTCTGCGCGGCGCCGAGCGGTGATGTCGGTCGCGATGAGCATCTGCGCCAGCCGGCCGTCGGTCCACTGCACGTAGCGCGCACGCACGTCGAACCACTTCTGCAGCGACTCGACGAACACTTCGTGCACGTCGCCGCTGGCTTCGGTGAGTTCCTGTGCAGGCAGGCCGCCGAAGCTGTCGACCGACTCATCGGCGTCGCGCCGGCCTGCCTGCAGCTCGTCTGCGCCGGCCAGGCGCGCATGGCCCTGGGAATCGGCGCCGAACCACAGCCGGTAGGAACGGTTGGCGAACAGCAGTTCGTCCTGCGCCACCGACAGCACCGACACCGCAGCCTCTAGCCCCTCGAGCACCGTGGTGAAGCGCTCGTGCGAGGCCGACAACTGGTCGCGGATGCGCTTGGCCTCGGTGATGTTGGTCATCGAGGTCATCCAGCCGGTCTGGTGGCCCTTGGCATCGATCAGCGGCGACACGTACATCCGCGAGTCGAACAGCGTGCCGTCCTTGCGCATGATCTTCACTTCGATGCCGCCAGCCGGGCTGCGGCCCTGCAGCTCCTGCTGCAGCAGCCGCGTGTTCTCTTCCATGCGGTCGGGCGGCCAGTGCGGGAAGGGCGGCAGACGGCCGATCAGCTCGTCCTCGGCGAAACCGGTCATCGCGCAGAACGCCGGGTTGACATAGCTGATGCGCCCCTCGAGATCCATCGCGCGCATGCCGGTCAGCATGGAGTTCTCCATCGCGCGCCGGAAGTTCGTCTCGGTGATCAGCGTGCTCTGCATCTGCGAACGCCGGCGCATGTGGCGCCAGGTGCCCAGCAGCATCCACACCGTCAGTGCGGACAGCGCGACCACCATCCAGAACAACGTGTTGCCGATGAGGCCGATGGAGGTGCGCCAGCCCTGGCCGCGCACGACCAGGCCGTTGCCCGACGGCGCGAGCGCCACGTCCTGCACGATGCCGCTGCTGCTGCGCACGCTGTTGGCCGGCTCACGCGAGACGCTGCTGGCGAGCACGCGGTCGTTGCTGTCGAGCAGGCTGATGGCGTGGCGCCGCGTGACCTCGGCGGGCACGAAATAGCGCAGCAGTGATTCGACCGAATACTCCGCCACCAGCGTGCCGGAGAAGGCGCTGCGGTCGAGCAGGGGGACGTGCACCTGGAACACCGACAGCGAGCCGGTGCCTTCGTAGGGGCGCGAATAGACCGGCTGACGCAGGTCGCGCGCCGCGGCGAAGGCCCAGGCCGGCTCGCCGCGAAGGGC
>NZ_AZND01000194.1:0-6327 GCF_000576205.1 Methylibium sp. T29
CACACCGGCGCGGCCGCGGCCGGCGTGCCGAGCAGCCGCGCCACGGCGTGCAACGCACGCTGCACGCCGGCATGGTCGCGCGCCTCCAGCACCACCAGCTTGAGGCCCAACGCTTCCAGCCGCTCGATCACGCGATCGGACAGGGCCAGCAGCACCACGTCGGGCTTCAGCGCGACGATGGCTTCGATCTGTGCATCCTCCAGCCCTCCCAGCTTGGGCAACGTGCCGACGCCGGCCGGCCAATTGGAGAAGCGGTCCGTGCCGACCAGCCGCGCGCAACCGCCGAGCGCGCACACGCTCTCGGTCAGCGAGGGCAGCAGCGTGACGATGCGCTGCGGCGGCACCGGCAGCGTCAGCGTCACACCGCGGTCGTCGCGCAGCTCGATGGGCGCCGCTGCAGCGACGTGCAGGCCCAGCGCCCCCAGCAGCACGAGGACGCAGCACCGCAGCATCGAAGACAGGCTCACGGATCCGCCCGCCTCACCGGCAGCTCGATGCCGGCGACCATCAGCGTGACCCGTGCGCACTGCGCCGCCACTGCCTGGTGCAGGCGGCCGAGGTCGTCGACGAAGCGGCGCGCCTCGGCGCCCAGCGGCGCCAGGCCGAGGCCGATCTCGTTGGACACCAGCACCACCGGCCCGCGCGCCGATCGCAGCGCCTCGCACAGGTCGGCGACGTGGCGGTCGAGTTCGGCGTCGGTCACGGCCGCGCCCTGCATCGGCATGCGCAGGTTGGTGAGCCACAGGCTCAGGCAATCCACCAGCACCATCCGATCCGGCTCGCTGTGGCGCCTCACGGCAGCGGCCAGCTCGCGCGGCACCTCGTCGGTCGCGAGACCGGGCACGCGCTCGGCGCGGTCGTGTCGGTGTCGGGCAATGCGCGAGCGCATCTCGTCGTCGCCCGCCAGTGCGGTGGCCAGCAGCACGGCCGAGCGGCCGGGCAGCGCCAGCCAGTCGGCCGCGCGCGACTCGGCGCAGCGCGACTTGCCGCTGCGCTGGCCACCGAGGATCAACTCGCCTGTCCCGCTGCCCTTCGGATGACCGCGCCGCTCGCCCATGCGCCTCCCGTCAGAAGCTGACCTTGACCGATGCCGCGAAGGTGCGACCCGCCTCCGGGTAGATCGAGGTCGTTTCGCCGCCGGCCGTGCACCCGAAGGCCTGCGTGTAGTACTTGCGGTCCGTCAAGTTGACCACGCCGAGCGCGAACTCCGCCTGCGTCCAGCGATAGGCGTAGCGCAGGTCGGCGGTGGTGCGACCCGGGATGCTGCAGACGTTGGCGAAGTCCGGGCTCTGCGAGGACACGTAGTTCACGATCGCATCGAGCTTGTGCGCCGGCGCGGGCGTCCAGTCGGCCCGAAGGGACAGCGTGCGCTCGGGTGTCAGCGGCACATCCTGGCCGTCGTAGGCGCCCTCGGTGAAACGGGCCCGCCGCAGCGCGCCGTTGACGCGCAGGTTCAGCGCCTCGGTCAGCGCCTGCGCCAGTTCGAGCTCGACACCCTGCCGGCGCGTCGGGTCGAAGTTGACGTTGGCGCCGAACGGCCCGAACGGTCCGACGCCGTTGGGATCGAAGCCGATCTCGTTCTTCAGCGAGCTGCGGTAGACGCGCAGCTCGGCGCTGCGGCCGGCAGCACGCCAGCGCACGCCCAGTTCGGTGTCGCGTGAAGTCTGCGGCCGCAGCGGCACGGCCGGATTGGTGAAGCTGAACTCGTCGACGTTGGCGAGGCGGAAGCTGCGGCCGACCCGGCCGTAGACCGCGCTGTTCTCGGACAGCGGCTGCAGCACGCCCAGTTCCCAGGCGCGCTGGCGGTCGTCGATGCGGTCGACCGTGCTGCTGACCGCCTTCTCGATGCGCTCGGTGCGCACGCCGGCGCTCAGGCGGGTGCCGCCGCTCAGCGTGAGGTCGTCCTTCAGGTAGTAGCCGGTCGAGGACTGCTCGCCCACCGAGCCGAAGGCGCCCAGCACCGTGCGTTCCCATTCGTTGCGATCCACGCCGAACACCACCGCGTTGACGACCGACGCGAACTGCGTGCGGTTGCGCACCCGCAGCGAGTAGTTCTTCGCGTCGACGTCGTAGTCGTAGGCGAAGGCCCCGTTGCGGCTGCGCAGCTCCTTGTCACGCCAGCCGGCGTCAAGGCCGAGTTGCCAGTCGCCGCCGAGATCGGCCTCGGCGAACACGCCACTGCGCGTGTTGCGGATATCGGCGTGGTCGTTCGGTGCGGTGGTCTGGCTCGGGTCGGCGGCATACTGCGCCGCAGTCAGCGCGCCGGGCAGCCCGGTGTCGAGGTCGTCGTAGGCATGCCGCAGGCCGACGCGCAGCCAGTCGTTGCGCCACTGGCCGGTGAGCGATGCGCCCTCCGTCTCCGAACGGAAGTTGTCGCGATGGTTGTCGGTCGTGCGGCGGTTGGCGGCCGCATCCAGCGAGAAGCCACCGGCCTCGAGCGTGGCGTCGGCGCGCAGGTCGCGCAGGCGATCGCTGCCGGCGGCGGCGTACACGCTGGCCCGGTTGCGGCGAGCTGTTCCGTGACCCGCCTTGGTGGTGACGATGATCACGCCGCCCGTGGCGCCCTCACCGTACAGCACGGTGCCGCTGCCGCGCAGCACCTCGATGCGCTCGACCGAATTGATCGGGATGCCGGCCAGCCGCGTGCCGCCGAGGTCGCCCTCGTTGATGCGGATGCCGTCGAGGATCACGACCTGGTTGTTGTCGGACGTGGTGCCGAAGCCGCGCAGGTCGAGGGCGTAGTCGCCACCGCCGTAGAGGTCGAGCCGACCGGGCACGCCGAGCAGCTTCATCACGGCCTCGTTCACCGTGGACACGCCCGAGTCGGCGATGTCCTGGGCGGTCAGCACGCTGACACCGTACGGCAGCGTCGCCGAGTCCTCGACGAAGCGGCTGGCCGTGACCAGCACCGGCGGCAGCTTGCCCGCCTCGGTGACGGGCGCGGATTGCGCGCTCGCGATGCCGCTGGCGAAGCCCAGCAGCGACAGCATCAACAACGGCGCATGCGGCAGCGCCCCGAGGCGAACAGGAATGCGAGGCGCGGTGGCCTCGAAGGGAGTGGCAATCATGGAATGACCAACGATGAAATCGTGCGCGCCAGCTTCCCCGCGGGCGCCCACCTCATGACGCGCCGCTTGCGCAGCACGCCTCCCGTTGGCCGGTATCCGGGCTGGCGGAACGACCCTCGCGACCTTCCCAGAGCCGGAGACTCCAGTGGCATGTGCGCGAGAGCGGAAACGTGAACGCAGGCGTTCTGGCTTCGTCCGCTGACCGTTGCGGGGGCAGCGCAGGCTGAAGGAGCACCCGGTGGGTCCCCCTCCTCTGCTTCCCGTTTAACTGCGCCGGCGTGAACGCCGGCATGAGCACCAACAGCCTGCAGTGTAAGCGCGGCCCGGGCCGCCCCCTACAATCGACGCGTGCAGTGAGGAGAGGCATGGCGACGATCGAAGAACTGGCCGAACGCGTGGAGCGGTTGCTGCTGCGGCACCAGGAACTCCAGCGCACGCACGCGCTGACCCTGGAGCAGCTGGCCGGCGTCAATGCCGAACGCGACTCGCTGCGCTCCCGCCTCGCCGCCGCCCGCCAGCGCGTCGAGGCCCTGCTGGATCGCCTGCCGGCCAGCGAACCGGTCGCCGAGGCCGGCCCGGAGACCGGAAAGACCGCCGAATGAAGCAGCTCGAAGTCACCATCATGGGCCAGAGCTACATCCTCGGCTGCCCCGACGGCGGCGAACGGGCCCTGCTCGAGGCCGTGGGCAACGTGGACCAGGAGATGTGCGCGATCCGCGACGCCGGCAAGGTGCGCGCCCGCGAGCGTATCGCGGTGCTCGCCGCGCTCAACCTCGCCTACCAGCTGGCCGAGCGGCCGCTGGCGGCGGCGACTCCGGCGCGCAGCGCCGGGCAGGCCGCGCCGGACCCTGCACACGGCATCGACATCGAGGCCCTGATTGGGCGCATCGACGAGACCCTCGGGCGCGACGGTCAATTGCTCTGAAACGCCGGTTCGTCAGCGCTGGCGGCGTACACTGATCTCGTCCGTCGCGTTCGCGGGAGTTTTATATTTCCTTGAACCGATGCTCATATGAGCCCGGGCTTGGAACATTGCGAAGCGGGCGTGATCGTCTCGCGTCAGATGAACCCGAAGCTTCGTTGACCTCGCCCACCTGAACTCCCCTGGGTTCAGGAATGCGACTCCCGGTTCGCGGCGGACACCTTTCCCCGTTGCCCTTCCCGACCTGCTGCCGCCATGGCGTACTGGCTGATGAAGTCCGAGCCCGACGAGTGCTCGATCGACGACCTGGCGCGCGCGCCGGGCCGCAAGCTGCCGTGGACCGGCGTGCGCAACTACCAGGCGCGCAACTTCATGCGCGACGATTTCCGGCCTGGCGACGGCGTGCTGTTCTATCACTCGTCGTGCCCGCAGCCGGGCATCGCCGGGCTGGCCGAGGTGGCTTCCGTCGCGCACACCGACGCGACCCAGTTCGACCCGGCGAGCCCCTACCACGACCCCGCCTCGAAGCCCGAGGCACCGCGCTGGTTCGGCGTGGACGTGAAGCTGGTGCGCAAGACGCCGCTGCTGTCGCTGGCCGCGATGCGCGCGGCACCCTCGCTCGCGACGATGCGCGTGCTGCAGCGGGGCAACCGCCTGTCCATCACGCCCGTCACGACGGCCGAGTGGCGCGCGGTGCTCGCGCTGCTGCCGCCGGCCTGATGCTGCTCGCCTGGCCGCTGGTCGTCGAGCTGCTGCTGCTGGGCGCGGCGCCGGCTTCCTGGCCGGCCTGCTGGGCGTCGGCGGCGGCATGGTGCTGGTGCCCTTCATCACGCTGCTGCTGACGCTGAAAGGCTTTCCGTCCGACCTGATCGTGAAGGTCGCGATCGCGACCTCGCTCGCGACGATCTGCTTCACCTCGCTGTCTTCGGTGCGAGCCCATCATGCGCGCGGCGCCGTGCGCTGGGACATCGTGCGCCGCCTCGCACCGGGGATCGTGCTGGGCTCGCTGCTGGGGGCGCAGGTCGCGAAGGCGCTGCCCTCGGCGCTGCTGGCCGGGCTGTTTGCGCTGTTCGTCGGCTTCTCGGCGACGCAGATGCTGCGCGGCGGCAAGCCCACGCCGGCCCGGCAGTTGCCACCCGCGCCCGGACTGTTCGGCGTCGGCGGCGTGATCGGCGCCGTGTCGGCGCTGGTCGGTGCCGGTGGCGCCTTCATGTCGGTGCCGTTCATGACCTGGTGCAACGTGCCGATCCACAACGCCGTGGCGACCTCGGCCGCACTGGGCGTGCCGATCGCGCTGGCCGGCACCGCCGGCTACATCGCCGCTGGCTGGAACCTCCATGGGCTGCCGCCCGGCACGCTCGGCTTCCTCTACCTGCCGGCACTGCTGGTGGTGTCGACCGCCAGCGTGATGACGGCACCGCTCGGCGCGCGCACCGCACATGCGCTCGACGTGCAGCAGTTGCGTCGCGTGTTCGCGCTGCTGCTCTACGCCATCTCCGGCTACATGTTCTGGCGCGCCCTGCAGGGCTGAGCCCGCGTTCCGGCGCGCGCCCTGCGGTCAGCCGACCGTGGCCCCGCCGAAGGCGATGCTGGCCAGCGCCACGTGGTTGCCGCCACGCTGCACGGCCTGCGCCAGCGCAGTCTCGGCGGCGTGCAGCAGACCGGCCTGCGTCTGCGCGGTGTGCGGGAAGCTCGCGAGCCCCATCGACACCGTGAACCGCAGCGCCGCGCCGCCCTTGGGCACGAGCTGCGTTGCGCACTGGCGGCGCATTCCCTCCATGCGGGCATGGGCCGTCGCCAGGCCCATGCCGGACAGCAGCAGCGCGAAGCGCTCGCCCTCGAGACGGCACGGGGCATCCATCGCACGCGTATTGCTGCGCAGCAGCCGGGCCATCGCCTCGAAGACGCGCTCGCGACCGGCGTCGTCATGGGGCGGGCTGCCGGCGGGTGGCGCATCGACGTGGATGTAGACCACGGCGAACTCACGGTGCTCGCGCAGCGACAGGTCGATCTCACGGCGCAACTGGTCGTCGAACTGCTCGCGACGGCCGATGCTGCGCACCGGCTCGCCCGACGCGTTGCGGTTCTCCGCATCGCTGCGCAGCGCCTCGTTGGCACGCTGCTGCTCCTCGAGCTGGTGCAGCGCCTGCTGCAGCTGGCCGGACAGGCGGGTGCGCTCGCTGCGCTCGACCCACACGCCCAGCAGGGCTCCACCATCGAGCGGCACGCGCGCACCGAGGAACTCGCGCCGCTCGCCGCCGAACTCGAGGCTGTGTTCACTGACGCTGGCGCCGGGCCGGGCCAGCGCGGCCTGATCGGCGGCGCGCAGCGCGCCGG
>NZ_AZND01000195.1:0-6292 GCF_000576205.1 Methylibium sp. T29
CTGGGCCGCGTCGCGGTACAGCACGCGCGGCGCGTCGTCCTCGCGCTCGAGCAGCCGAGCCAGCACCTCGCGCGCCAGTTCGCCGCGCGCCGGGGCCCGGAAGCCGATCGATGCGGTCATGCACTCGCCATCGGCCACCCCGTCGTGCCCCCAGCCGGGCGGCAGGTAGAGCATGTCGCCGGGTTCGAGCAGCCACTCCTGCTGCGGCTCGAAGTGCGCCAGGATCTTCAGCGGCAGATCCGGCCGCAGCGTGTCATCGCCCGGCGGCGCGATGCGCCAGCGACGACGACCCTGCACCTGCAGCAGGAACACGTCGTAGGAGTCGACATGCGGGCCGACCCCGCCGCCATCGCTGGCCCACGACAGCATCAGGTCGTCGAGCCGCGCCTCGGGCACGAAGCGGAACATCGACAGCAGGTCGCGCGCCGCCGGCACGTGCAGGTCCAGGCCTTGCACCAGCAACGTCCAGCCGGCCTGAGAAACGGGCGGCAGCGCCCGGCGCGGCAGCGGCCCGGAACGCAAGGTCCAGCGATCGCGCTGCCGCACGATCAGGCGCGACTCGACATCCTCGCTGCCGGCCAGTGCGAACAGCGCGCCGCGGTCCAGCGGGGGGCGCACGCCAGGCAGTGCCTGGCGGATCAGCAGCGGCCGCTTCTGCCAGTGGCGGCGCATGAAACGGCGGGGGCTCAGGGCACCCAGCAAGGGCGTCGGCGTGTCGATGGCAGGCAGCAGGGACATGGCCTCATTGTGCGATCATCCTTTCATGCAAATCACGCCCCCCTGCGTCGTCAGCCTGACCTGGCGGCTCGAAGATGCACACGGCCAGTTGATCGACGAACTGGCCGAGCCGGTGGAGTTCTTCGTCGGCGGCGACGATCTGCTCTCCAAGGTGGAGGAATCGATCGTCGGCCAGTCCGAGGGCTTCGAGGCCACGCTGCACCTGGAGCCCGAGCACGCCTTCGGCGACTACGACGCCGACCTGGTGTTCTTCGAGGAACGCAGCGTCTTTCCGGGGCACATCGAGGCCGGCATGCAATTCGACGGACCGCCCGAAGGCGCGACCACGCGCGACCTCCCGCTCGACACCGTCTACACGATCACCGAGGTCTACGACAGCCACGTGGTGCTCGACGGCAACCACCCGCTGGCCGGCATCGCGCTGGTCCTTGCGCTGAAGGTGCGCGACGTGCGCGCGGCCAGCGAAGAGGAGATCGAGCACCGCTCGGTCTCGACCTCGGCACTCTCGGTGCTGAGCGCGGTACCGCCCTCGCCCCAGCTGCACTGACGCGGCGGCACGGCGCGCGCGGGCCGGGCCCGGTCAGCGCTGGCCGGTCGAGCCGAAACCGCCCTCGCCGCGCTCCGAGGCGCCGAAGTCGTCGACGACCCGGAAGCTCGCCTGCACCACCGGCACGATCACCAGTTGCGCGATGCGTTCGAGCGGCTGCACCGTGAAGGCCGCCGGCCCGCGGTTCCAGCAACTCACCATCAACGGGCCCTGGTAGTCGGAGTCGATCAGGCCGACCAGGTTGCCGAGCACGATCCCGTGCTTGTGACCCAGGCCGGAGCGCGGCAGGATCACCGCGGCCAGGCCCGGGTCACCGATGTGGATGGACAGGCCGGTCGGGATCAGCTGCGTCTGACCGGGCTCGAGCAACAGCGGCGCGTCGAGGCAGGCGCGCAGGTCGAGGCCGGCACTGCCCGGGGTGGCATAGGCGGGCAGCTGGTCCGCCATGCGCGGGTCCAGCACTTTCACGTCGATCGTCGTCATGGGTTCAGGTGTTCAAGGTGGGACGGCGCCGCGCGATCTCCGCCACCAGCGCGCGCGCCAGCGTGAGCTTGTCGGCCGTGCCGCCGTCGGCCGGCAGCGGCTGTTCGCCCCGTGCGTCGACCAGCAGCAGCGCGTTGTCGTCGCGGCCGAAGGTGGCCGGCCCGAGGTTGCCCACCACCAGCGGCAGCTTCTTGCGTTCGAGCTTGGCACGCGCGTGCACGGCAAGATGCTCGCTCTCGGCCGCGAAGCCGACGCAGAACGGCGGGTTCGGCAGCGCGGCCACGGTCGCGAGGATGTCGGTGTTCTCGGTCAGCTCGAAGCTCGGCGCCTGCTTCTTGCCGTCCTTCTTGATCTTGTGCTCGGCCAGCCGCGCCGGTCGCCAGTCGGCAACCGCGGCGGTGGCGACGAAGATGCCGTGCGTCGCCGCCAGCGGCAGCACGGCGGCGAGCATCTGCTCGGCGCTCTGCACGTCGATGCGCCGCACGCCGCGCGGCGTGGGCAGGTGCACCGGGCCAGCCACCAGCGTGACCTCGGCACCGGCCTCGCGGGCGGCCCGCGCCAGCGCGAACCCCATCTTGCCGCTGGAGCGGTTGGTGAGCCCGCGCACCGGGTCGATCGCCTCGAAGGTCGGCCCGGCGGTGATCAGCACGCGCTCACCGGCCAGCGGCTTGGGCGCGAGCTGCGCCACGATGTCCTCGAACAGCTCTGCGGCCTCGAGCATGCGGCCGTCGCCGACCTCGCCACAGGCCTGGTCGCCACTCGCCGGCCCAAGCACCGTCGCGCCATCGGCCCGCAGCTGCGCCAGGTTGCGCTGGGTGGCCGGGTGCGACCACATTTCGCGGTTCATGGCCGGCGCCAGCAGCAGCGGGCAGCGGGCGATGGGGCGCGCCAGGCACAGCAGGCTCAGCAGTTCGTCGGCCCGGCCCTGGGCCAGTTTCGCCATCAGGTCGGCACTCGCCGGCGCGACGATCACCGCGTCGGCGTCGCGCGTGAGGTTGATGTGCGCCATGTTGTTCGACTCGCCGGCGTCCCACTGGCTGGTCAGCACCGGCTGGCCCGACAGTGCCTGCATCGTCACCGGCGTGATGAACTGCTGCGCCGCATCGGTCATCACCACCCGCACGCTGGCGCCGGCCTTGACCAGCAAGCGCAGCAGCTCGGCCACCTTGTAGCAGGCCACGCCCCCGCTCAGTCCCAGCACGAGGCGCCGGTTCGCGAGGTCACCGCCAGGCTCGGGGCGATCGGTCATCGTGAGGCTTTCGTCGTCGAGGCCGCTCGTCGAGCCGCCGGATGGGCGCGATTATCGCGGCCGCCCGGCGCCGCCGCTCCCGCACGGCACATGCTCGCCACCCCTTTCGGTTCAATCTGAATTTTCAGTAATTACTGAAAATTCAACTAGAATCCGGGCACTTTCCGCATCCACTGCATGAGCTCGCTCTCCCCTCTCGTCCACAGTTTCGTCTCGCACTTCGGCGAGATGGGCAGTCGCTGGGGCATCAACCGCACGGTGGGACAGATCTACGCGCTGATCTTCGTGTCGCCGACGCCGCTGAATGCGGACGACATCGCCGAGCAGCTGGAGTTCTCGCGCTCGAACGTCAGCATGGGGCTGAAGGAACTGCAGGCCTGGCGGCTGGTCCGGCTGCGCCACCTGCCCGGTGACCGGCGCGAGTACTTCGAGGCCCCGACCGACGCCTGGGAGATCTTCCGCACGCTCGCCGAGGAGCGCCGGCGCCGCGAGATCGAACCCACGCTGACGATGCTGCGCAGTGCACTGCTCGAGACACCCACCAGCGAGGCCGACCGCATCGCGCAGCAGCGCCTGCGCGGCATGCACGAGCTGATCGAGCTGATGAGCACCTGGTTCGACGACGTCCAGAAGCTCGATGCGAAAACCCTCTCCCAGCTCATGAAGATGGGCTCTAAAGTTCAACGGCTGCTGGAATTCGCCCGCAAGGCGAAGCCCGGCGCGCCTGCCGCCTGAGCCGCATCGCCCCTGATCTGAAAGGACCGACTGCATGGACCCGCTGATCCTCGCGCGCGCGCAGTTCGCCGCCAACATCACCTTCCACATCCTGTTCCCCACGATCACCATCGCGCTGGGCTGGCTGCTGATGTTCTTCCGCTGGCGCTGGCTGCGCACGCACGACGGCGCCTGGCTCGCCGCCTACCGCTTCTGGACCAAGGTGTTCGCGCTGAGCTTCGCGCTCGGCGTGGTGAGCGGCATCACCATGAGCTTCCAGTTCGGCACCAACTGGCCGGGCTTCATGGAGAAGGCCGGCAACGTGGCCGGCCCGCTGCTCGGCTACGAGGTGCTGACTGCCTTCTTCCTCGAGGCCGGCTTTCTGGGCGTCATGCTGTTCGGCCACGGCCGCGTCAGCGAGCGCATCCACATGATGGCCAGCTTCTTCGTCGCCTTCGGCACCACCGTCAGCGCGTTCTGGATCCTCGCGCTGAACTCGTGGATGCAGACGCCCGCCGGCCATGAAGTGATCGACGGCGTGTTCCACGTCAAGAGCTGGGCCGAGGTGCTGTTCAACCCGTCCTTCCCCTACCGCTTCACGCACATGCTGCTGGCCTCGGGCCTGACCTGTGCCTTCCTGATGGCCGGGCTGAGCGCCTGGCAGCTGCTGCGCGGCCAGGCCGAGCGCTCGGCACCCAAGGTGATGCGCGTCGGGCTCACCGTCGCGGCGCTGCTGATCCCGGTGCAGATCTTCGTCGGCGACCTGCACGGCCTCAACACCCTGAAGCACCAGCCGCAGAAGATCGCGGCGATGGAGGGGGTGTGGGAGACCGAGCGCGGCGCGCCGCTGCTGCTGTTCGCGGTGCCCGACGACAAGGCCCGCACCAACCACTTCGAGATCGCGATCCCCAAGATGGCGAGCCTGATCCTCACCCACGACGCCGACGGCGAGATCAAGGGCCTGAACGACTTCCCCGATGCCCACCCTCCGGCCGCGCCGCTGTTCTTCGCCTTCCGCGTGATGGTCGGCATGGGCGTGCTGATGCTGCTGGTGAGCTGGGTCGGCTGGTGGATGGGCCGCCGCGTCGGCTGGGCGCCGCAGCGCCTGTCGCGCGGCCTGCTGTGGGTGCTGGCGGGCATGAGCTTCTCGGGCTGGTTCGCCACCGTGGCCGGCTGGTACGTGACCGAGATCGGTCGCCAGCCCTTCATCGTCTACGGCCTGCTGCGCACCGCCGACGTGGCGGCGACCACCGTGCCGTCCTCGATGATCGCGCTCAGCCTCGCGATGTACGTGACGCTCTACCTTGCGCTGATCGTGGCCTACGTCAGCGTTCTCAAGTACATGGCCGAGAAGCCCGAGGACGTGATCGAGCCCGATGCGCTGGAACGCGCCGAAGGCCGCGCCGCGGCCGCGCTGGCGAAGGGGAGTGCCACATGACGTTCGATCAATCGCTGCCACTGATCTTCATGGCGTTGATGGGCATTTCGATGCTCGTCTACGTCGTCAGCGATGGCTACGACCTCGGTGTCGGCCTGCTGATGCCGCGCGCCAATGCCACCGAGAAGGACGTGCTGATCGCCTCGATCGGCCCGTTCTGGGACGCCAACGAGACCTGGCTGGTGCTGGGCATCGGCATCCTGCTGATCGCCTTCCCCAAGGCGCACGGCCTGGTGCTCACGCAGCTCTACCTGCCGGTCACGCTGATGCTGATCGGCCTGATGCTGCGCGGCGTGGCCTTCGACTTCCGTGTCAAGGCCAAGGACGTGCACAAGGCCACCTGGGACCGGCTGTTCTTCGCCGGCTCGCTGCTGGCCTCGATGTCGCAGGGCTGGATGCTCGGGCGCTACATCAGCGGCTTCGGCTCGGGCTGGAACTACCCGGTGTTCGCCGCCGCGATCGCGCTCGCGCTGCCGGCGGCCTATGTCCTGCTCGGCGCGGCCTGGCTGATCATGAAGACCGAGGGTGAGCTGCAACGCAAGGCCATCCGCTGGGCCAAGCTCGCGTGGTGGCCGGTGGTGGTCGGCATGGTGCTGATCTCGCTGTCCACGCCGTGGATCAGCGCCACCGTGCGCCAGCGCTGGTTCGAGCTGCCGGCCATCATCGCGCTGTCGGCCATTCCGCTCACCACCGCCATCGCGCTGGTGGCCGCCCGCCTGGTGCTCGACCGGCCCATCGTCCGCAAGGAACTGTGCTGGCTGCCCTTCGTGCTGCTGATCGCGGTGTTCGTGTTCGGCTTCCTCGGGCTGGCCTACAGCATCTATCCCTTCGTCGTGATCGACCAGCTGACGATCTGGCAGGCCGCCAGCAGCCCGGCGGCGCTGAAGGTCATCCTGATCGGCGTGTGCATCTCGGTGCCGGCGATCGCGGCCTACACCGTGTTCTCCTACCGCGTGTTCTGGGGCAAGGCCACCGAGCTGCGCTACGGCTAGGACGCTTCCGAGAGAAAGCGCAACAGCGCGGCCGCGCCGGCGCCCGGTTCGGTACCGACGGCGGTGCACAGCAGCAGCCGGCGCGTCGCCCAGGCATCCGCCAGCGGCCGCACCGTGATGCGTGCGCTCGC
>NZ_AZND01000196.1:0-6259 GCF_000576205.1 Methylibium sp. T29
CGAGCCCTGCGCCGCGGTCGACGCGGCGGCGTCGTGCGCCAGCTTGAACACCGCCACGGCCTGCACCAGCTGCTGGGCCTGGGCCTTCAGGCTCTCGGCGGCGGCGGCGCTTTCTTCCACCAGCGCGGCGTTCTGCTGCGTGGCCTGGTCCATCTGCGTGACGGCCTCGCCCACCTGCGCCACGCCGGCGCTCTGTTCCCGGCTGGCCGAGCTGATCTCGCCCATGATGTCGGTCACGCGGCGGATCGACGAGACCACCTCGCTCATCGTCACGCCGGCCTGGTCGACCAGCGCGCTGCCTTGTTCCACGCGCTGCACGCTGGCGTTGATCAGGCCCTTGATCTCCTTGGCGGCATCGGCGCTGCGCTGCGCCAGGTTGCGCACCTCGCTGGCCACCACCGCGAAACCGCGGCCCTGCTCGCCGGCGCGCGCCGCTTCCACCGCGGCGTTCAGCGCCAGGATGTTGGTCTGGAACGCGATGCTGTCGATCACGCCGATGATGTCGGCGATCTTCTTCGAGCTGTCGTTGATGCCCTTCATGGTGTCGACCACCTGGCCGACCACGTCGCCGCCCTTGACCGCCACGGTCGACGCGCCCAGCGCGAGCTGGTTGCCCTGCTGCGCGTTGTCGGCGTTCTGCTTCACGGTGCTCGACAGCTCTTCCATCGAGGCCGCAGTCTCTTCCAGCGCGCTGGCCTGTTCCTCGGTGCGGCTGGAGAGGTCGTTGTTGCCCTGGGCGATTTGCGCCGAGGCGGTGGCCACGCCTTCGGCGTTGCGGCGCACCTCGCTCACGATCGCCGCGAGGCGGGTCTTCATGTCGTGCAGCGCGGCCAGCAGCAGGCCGGTCTCGTTCTTGCCGTTGGCGGCGAACTCCATCGCCAGGTCGCCGCCGGCGACGGCACGCGCGATCGCCGCTGCCTCGGCCAGCGGCCGGGTCGTGCTGCGGATGATCCACAGCGCCAGCAACCCGGCGACCACGAAGGCGGCGGCCAGCATCGCGGCGACGCTGGAGAGGGTGCTGGAGACGGCCGCGTTCACCTCGTCGGCCGAGGCCGTCATCAGGTTCTCCTGGATCTGGATCAATTCGTCGACGCTGGCCATGTAGGCCACCTGCCTGGGGGTCACCTCGCGCACCAGCACCAGCCTGGCCTCGTCCATCTGGCCGGCGCGCAGCAGCTCCAGCACCTTGTCGCGCGGGCCGCGGTAGTCGGCGCGCGCGGCCATCAGCTTGTCGAGTGCCGCCTTGCCCTGCGCGCTGTTGATGCTGCGCTTGAGGGTATCGAGGTTCGCGTTGGTGCGCTTGCTGCTGTTGGCGATCACGTCGAACTGGGCCTGGACGTCGGCCGGCTCGCTCACGACGAACAGGTTGCGGATCGCCAGCGAGACCTCGTTGTTCACCGTGCGGATGTCACCGGCGGTCTGGATCTTCGGGTAGCGGTCGTCCATCACGTTGGCGAACTCGCCCTGGATGGCCGTCACCTTGATGATGGCCAGTGCGCCCAGCAGGCTCATCAGCACGGCCATCGCCGCAAAGCCCAGCATCAGCCGGGTCGAGATCTTCATGTCGCTCAGTTTCATGTCGTGTGATCGATGATGTCGATGGCAGGGTGTGCCGGATAGGCGCTCGTGGACCGGGCAGGCGCAGCCCGACTCTGTTCCACGACCCTGCGATGGTGCCGGCGACCCGGCCCCTCGACTCCGTCGATAAGGCCGGCGAAACCCGGCCTGTTCGCGTCGTCCGCGCCGCTCAGGCGGTGCCGGCGGGCGCCGGTGCCGGCTTCGGCAGCGCCAGCTTCAGCAGCAGGCTCAGCAGGCCGGCGATGCCCAGCAGGGCCGCGCAGCCCAGCCCCCACACCGTCCACACGATCCACGGCGCGGCGCTGCCCACCCAGGCCAGCGCGGCCTGCGTCAGGCCGATGCCCAGGCGCAGCAGGTCTTGCCAGCCCGGCAGCCAGGTGGCGAGCCAGTCGCCCCAGGCAGGTGCGCGACCGCCGTGTTCACGTCGTTCAGCCAGGCCGGGTCGAGGGTCAGCAGCGTGTGCAGCCCCCACGCGCACAGCGACCACAGGGCGATGCCGAAGGCGGTGAAGATCCAGAGGGCGAGCTGCATGGTGCGGGGGCGGGGGAGTGGGGGGAGCTGCTTCGAGTGGCCCGATGGGCCGGGGTTCCGGCGCAGTGCGTGCGCTTCAGGCGGCGCGGCCCGCGGCGGCCAGTTCGCCGGCCAGCCGGCCCACCGTCTGCAAGGCGGCTTCGAAGCGCGGGTCGTCCGGGTGACCGTGGTTCAGGCGCACGTGGTGGCGGAATCGCCGGTCGGTCGAGAACAGCTGGCCCGGCGCGAGGCTGATGCGCTGCGCCAGCGCCAGCCGGTGCAGCGCCAGCGCGTCCACGCTCGCCGGCAGCTCGACCCACAGGAAGTAGCCGCCCTCGGGTCGCGCCACGCGCGTGCCGGCGGGAAATGGCGGGCGATGGTGCGCAGGGCCAGCGTCTGCTGGCGCGCCAGCGCCTGGCGCAGCCGGCGCAGATGGCGGTCGTAGCCGCCGCGGTCGAGGAATTCCGACAGCGCCAGCTGCGACGGCACCGCCGCCGACAGCGTGGTCATCAGCTTGCGACGCTCGATCGCCTGCGCGTGGCGGCCTGCGGCCACCCAACCGACGCGGTAGCCCGGCGCCAGGCTCTTGGAGAACGACGCGCAGTGCAGCACGCCGCCGGCACGGTCCCAGGCCTTGGCGGGCGGCGGGCGGCGCGTGCCGTGGTGCAGCTCGCCGTAGACGTCGTCCTCGATCAGCGGCACGCCGCGCGCGGCCAGCAGCTCCACCAGCGCCTGCTTGTTCGCGTCGGGCATCAGGCTGCCCAGCGGGTTCTGGAAATTGGGCATCAGCCAGCAGGCCTTGACGGTGTGTCGGTCCAGCGCCTGGGCCAGCGCCGCGAGGTCGATGCCGGTGCGAGGGTGGGTCGCCACCTCCAGCGCCTTCAGGTGCTGCTGCTCCAGCGCCTGCAGCGCGGCGTAGAAAGTGGGCGACTCGACGATCACCGTGTCGCCCGGCCGCGTGAGCGCCTGCAGGCTGAGGTTCAGCGCCTCCAGCGCGCCGTTGGTGATGACGATCTCGTCGGCGCTCACCTCCAGCCCGTCGAGCCGGTAGCGCAGCGCGATCTGTTCGCGCAGCCGGGCGCTGCCGGGCGTGAGGTCTTCCACCGTGCGCCAGGGGTCCAGGCGCTTCAGCCGGCCGTCAGCCCGCGCGCGAGCTGCGCCATGGGAAACAGCTGCGGGCTCGGGAAGGCCGAACCCAGCGGCACCACGTCGCGGTCCTTCACCGAGCCCAGCACCTCGAACACCAGCTCGCTGACCTCCACACCGCTGGAGCGCCGCCGTGGCCGCGACAACCGCGGCTCGGCCGGCGCCGAGATCGCGCGCGCCGCCACGTAGTAGCCCGAACGCGGCCGTGCCTCGGCGAGTCCGCGCGACTCCAGCAGGTAGTAGGCCTGGAACACCGTGGACGGACTGATGCCGCGGTGCGCGCTGGCCTGGCGCACCGAGGGCAGGCGGTCGCCGGGCTGCAGCGCGCGGTCGGCGATCAGCCGCGCGATCTCTTCGGCATAGCGTTCGTAGCGTTTCATCGGGCGCGGAGGGCTGTGGCCCGACTGTACTGATCAGAAAGCAAGGAATTTCAGGAGAGCCGGCAAACTGATCTGGTTTTTTTGCTTCGATCTGAGTCTTCAAAACCCGCGGTGTCTGGCGCACAGTGCCGTCATGTCTGCCGGAGTCCGACCATGAATTCGCTGCGATATGTCCAGATCGTGCTGTGGAGCTTCTTCGGGGTGCGCAAGCGCGCCGACCACGCCATCGACCTGCAGCGCGCGCGGCCGGTGCCGCTGCTGCTGGTGGCGGTGGGCCTGGCCGCGCTGTTCGTCGTGGGCCTGGTGTCGCTGGCCGGGCTGGCGGTGCGCTCGCTGAGCTGAATGAGGCTGACCGTGAACGGCCGCTGGCGCCACGCGCTCGCCGCGCTGCTGGCGGGCCTGGGGTTCGCATCGGCTGCGATGGCACAGGGCACGCCGGCCCCGCACTGGCCGCCCGAGGACACGCTGGCGCAACGCGTCCTGGCCTGCACCACCTGCCACGGCAAGGAAGGCCAGGCCACCAATTTCGGCTACTTCCCGCGCATCGCCGGCAAGCCCGCCGGCTACCTGCACCACCAGTTGCTCGCGTTCCGCGACGGGCGACGCCACTACCCGCTGATGAGCGCGCTGGTCGAGACCCTGTCCGACGACTACCTGCGCGAGATGGCCGAGTACTTCGCCGTGCTCGACCTGCCCTACCCGCCGCCGCAGACGCGCGACGCGCCGGCCGCGCTGCTGGAGCGCGGCCGCGTGCTGGTGCGCGAGGGCGATACGGCGCGCAAGCTGCCAGCCTGCGTGCAATGCCACGGCGAGGCGATGCTCGGCGTGCAGCCGGCCATCCCCGGCCTGCTGGGCCTGCCGCGCGACTACCTGAACAGCCAGCTCGGCCAGTGGCGCTCGGGCCAGCGCCACGCGCTCGCGCCCGACTGCATGGCCGACATCGCCCGCCAGCTGGCGCCGGAGGACATCGCGGCGCTGTCGGCCTGGCTGTCGTCGCAACCGGTGCCGGCCGGCGGCAAGCCCGCCGCCGCGCTCCCTGCGAAGCTGCCGTTGCCCTGCGGCGGCGTGACGCCATGAGGGCCGCGGCATGACGACGACGCGGCGACGTCCGAGGCTCGCACTGTGGGCGGCGCTCGGCCTCGTGCTGATCGCCGCCGCGCTGGGGGCTGCGGTGTGGGCGCTCAACGTGCGTGGCGAGTCACCGATCCCGGCCGATGACGCGGCGCCGTTCGTGGCGACGCCGCAGCAGGTGGAGCGCGGTGCCTACCTGGCGCGCGCCGGCAACTGCGCCGGCTGCCACACCGCACGCGGCGGGGCCGCCTACGCCGGCGGCCTGGCGATCGAAACGCCGTTCGGCACCGTGTTCTCGTCCAACCTCACGCCCGACCCCGCCACCGGCCTGGGCCGCTGGAGCGCGGCGCACTTCTGGCGCGCCATGCACCACGGCCGCTCGATGGACGGCCGCCTGCTCTACCCGGCCTTTCCGTACACCGACTACACCCTCGTCACCCGCGAGGACAGCGACGCGCTGTTCGCCTACCTGCGCAGCCTGCCGCCGGTGGCGCAGGCGCGACCGGCGCACGCGCTGCGCTTCCCGTACGACACCCAGGCCGCGCTGGCCGTGTGGCGTGCGCTGTACTTCGAGCCGACGCGCTTCGAGCCCGAGGCCGACCGCCCGGCCGACTGGAACCGCGGCGCCTACCTGGTGCGCGGCCTTGGCCACTGCAGCGCCTGCCACACCCAGCGCAATGCGCTGGGCGCCAGCGATCTGGGGCTGCCGCTCGGCGGCGGGCTGATCCCGGTGCAGAACTGGTACGCGCCCTCGCTGCGGTCGGCCGACGAAGCCGGCGTGGCCGAGTGGTCGACGCAGGAGGTGGTGGACCTGCTGAAGACAGGCCGCTCGGCCCGCGGCTCGGCGATGGGGCCGATGGCCGAGGTGGTGGCCCGCAGCACCCAGCACCTGAACGACGCCGACCTGAACGCGATGGCGGTCTACCTGCAGTCGCTGCCGCAGCACGGCGCGCGCCGTTCGCGCGCGGCGCAAGCCGACGGGGCCGCGGCAGGGTCACCCGACTCGCGCGGTGGAAAGCTCTACGAGCAGCACTGCGCGCAATGCCACGGCCCGGCCGGCGAGGGCGCTGCCGGCCTCTACCCGCCGCTGGCCGGCAACCGCGCGGTGAGCATGGACTCGGCCGCCAACCTGATCCGCATCGTGCAGGGCGGCGGCTACCTGCCGGCGACCGCCGGCAACCCGCGCCCCTTCGGCATGCCGCCGTTCGCCCACGTGCTGGACGAGGCCGACACCGCCGCAGTGCTGAGCTACGTGCGCGGCGCCTGGGGCAACGACGCGGCGCCGGTCACGCCGCTGGAAGTGCTGAGGCTGCGGCCGGGGGCGCTGCGGTGAGACCCGCCAACGCCTCCGCCAGCGGCCGCGCGCCCGCCCCGAAGGCATAGGCATCCATCGCCAGGCAGCCGTAGGTCACCGCGTCGTGCAGCCGCAGCCCGGGCGCCGCCAGCCCGCCGGCACCGGCGGCGATGTAGAACGGCAGCCAGTGCTCGTCGGTCGGATGCATCAGCGCCGCGTGCGGCGCCTGGCTGCGGTAGGCCAGCAGCGCCTCGCGGTCGCCCGCGGCGCTGCGGGCGGC
>NZ_AZND01000197.1:0-6251 GCF_000576205.1 Methylibium sp. T29
CGCGCGGCGGCCGTGCCCGGCGGCGCTCAGCTGCCGGCGGCCAGCGGCAGCGCGGTCTTGTAGCGCACCTGCTTCAGCGCGAAGCTGGAGCGGATCTTCTCCACCTGCGCGATCGGCGACAGCTGCTCGAGGATGAAGCGCTCCAGCGCCGCCATGTCGGCCACCGCCACGCGCAGCAGATAGTCGGCGTCGCCGGTCATCAGGTAGCACTCCATCACCTCGTCGCGCGCGCACACGCTGGCCTCGAAGGCCTCCAGCGCGGCGCGGTTCTGCTGCTTCAGGCTGATCGAGATGAAGACGTTGAGGTGCAGCCCCAGCGGCGTGGGGTCGAGCAGTGCGACGTAGTGGCGGATCACGCCGGCGGCCTCGAGCGCGCGCACCCGCGCCAGGCAGGGCGAGGGCGACAGGTGCACGCGGCGCGCCAGCTCCACGTTCGAGAGGCTGCTGTCGCGCTGCAGCTCGGCCAAGATGCGCAGGTCGAGGGCGTCGGGTTTCATCGTCGTGCCGTAAAATTAAATGTTCACAGCATTTTGTGCTGTAAATGGGCGGAGGACGCCGGCTTTCGGTGGCATCTGCGGCCTCCGCAGGCGCACAGTGCAGGGCAGAGGAGCCTTGCCATGACCCAAGTGTTCGAACCCCTGCAGTTCCAGGCCGCCGCCGCCGACACCGACCCCGCCGAAACCGCCGAGTGGCGCGATGCGCTGGCCGCGGTGCTGGCCGCCGCCGGGCCGGAGCGCGCGCGTTTCCTGCTGGACCAACTGGCCGCGCAGGCCCGCGAGCCCGCCATCGCCTGGCAGCCGCGCGGCGGCGGTTCGCCCTACGTCAACACCATCCCGGTCGAGCGCCAGCCGCTCTTCCCCGGCGATCTGGCGATCGAGGAGCGCCTGGCCTCGCTGATGCGCTGGAACGCGCTGGCGATGGTGGTGCGCGCCAACCAGGCCTACGGCGAACTGGGCGGCCACATCGCCAGCTACGCGAGCGCGGCCGATCTGTTCGAGGTCGGCTTCAATCACTTCTTCCGCGCGCGCAACGCGCAGCAGGGTGGCGACCTGGTGTTCTACCAGCCGCACTCGGCGCCCGGCGTCTACGCGCGTGCCTTCCTCGAAGGCCGCCTGAGCGAGGCCGACCTCGCGCACTACCGGCAGGAGCTTGCGGCACCGGCGGCCGGCGCGCAGGGCCTGTCGAGCTACCCGCATCCGTGGCTGATGCCTGACTTCTGGCAGTTCCCCACCGGCTCGATGGGCATCGGTCCCATCAGCTCCATCTACCAGGCGCGCTTCATGCGCTACCTGCAGCACCGCGGGCTGCTGCAGACCGAGGGCCGCCGCGTCTGGGGCGTGTTCGGCGACGGCGAGATGGACGAGCCCGAGAGCATGAGCGCGCTCACGCTGGCCGCGCGCGAGAAGCTCGACAACCTCACGTGGGTGATCAACTGCAACCTGCAGCGCCTGGACGGCCCGGTGCGCGGCAACGGCCGCATCATCGACGAGCTGGAGGCGCTGTTCGCCGGCGCCGGCTGGCAGGTGATCAAGCTGGTGTGGGGCTCCGACTGGGACGGCCTGTTCGCGCGCGACACCCACGGTGCGCTGCGCAAGGCCTTCGCCGGCACCGTGGACGGCCAGTTCCAGACCTTCGCCGCGAAGGACGGCCGCTACAACCGCGAGCACTTCTTCGGCCAGACCCCCGAGCTCGCTGCGCTGGCGCAGGGCCTGACCGACGAGCAGATCGACCGGCTGCGCCGCGGGGGCCATGACATGGTGAAGATCCACGCCGCCTACCACTCGGCGATGCAGTGCCGCGGCCGGCCGGTGGTGATCCTGGCGCAGACCAAGAAGGGCTACGGCATGGGCGAGGCCGGCCAGGGCCGCATGACCACCCACCAGCAGAAGAAGCTCGACCGCGACGACCTGATCGCCTTCCGCAACCGCTTCGCGCTGCCGCTCAGCGACGAGCAGGCGGCGAACCTGGAATTCTTCAAGCCGGCCGACGACAGCCCCGAGATGCGCTACCTGCACGCGCGCCGCGCGGCGCTGGGCGGCCCCATCCCGGCGCGCGTGGCGCAGGCGCCGGTGCTGGCGGTGCCGCCGGTGGCGCGCTGGGGCGACTTCGCGCTGAACGCCGACGGCAAGGAGATGAGCACCACGATGGCCTTCGTGCGCATGCTCACCGGGCTGCTGAAGGACGCGCAGCTCGGCCCGCGCATCGTGCCCATCGTCGCCGACGAGGCGCGCACCTTCGGCATGGCCAACCTGTTCAAGCAGATCGGCATCTACTCCAACCTCGGCCAGAACTACGAGCCCGAGGACATCGGCTCGGTGCTCAGCTACCGCGAGGCCACCGACGGCCAGATCCTGGAGGAGGGCATCAGCGAGGCCGGTGCGCTGAGCTCCTGGGTGGCGGCGGCCACCAGCTACAGCGTGCACGGCGTGCCGATGCTGCCGTTCTACATCTACTACTCGATGTTCGGCTTCCAGCGCGTGGGCGACCTGATCTGGGCCGCGGCCGACCAGCGCGCGCGTGGTTTCCTGCTCGGCGCCACCGCGGGCCGCACCACGCTGGGCGGCGAGGGCCTGCAGCACCAGGACGGCTCCAGCCCGCTGCAGGCGTCGACCGTGCCCAACTGCCGCACCTGGGACCCGGCCTTCGCGGGCGAGGTGGCGGTGATCGTGGAGCACGGCATGCGCCGCATGCTGGAGGAGCAGGCCGACGAGTTCTTCTACCTGCTGCTGATGAACGAGAACTACGCCAACCCCTCGCTGCCCGAGGGCGCGGCGGCCGGCGTGCTGAAGGGCCTGTACCGCTTCCGGCCGGCTCAGGGCAGGAAGGCCGCGCAGGTGCGCCTGCTCGGTTCGGGTGCGATCCTGCGCGAGGTGCTGGCGGCGGCCGAGCTGCTGCGCAACGACTACGGCGTGGAGGCCGAGGTGTGGAGCGCCACCAGCTACAGCGAGCTGCAGCGCGAGGCCATCGAGGTGGAGCGCCACAACCGCCTGCAGCCGCAGGCGCCGCGCCGCCGCAGCCACGTGGCGCAATGCCTGGCCGGCAAGGCGCCGGTGGTGGCCGCGAGCGACTACGTGCGCGCCTGGCCGCAGCTGATCGCGCCCTACGCCGAAGCCTCGCGCTTCGTGGCGCTGGGCACCGACGGCTTCGGCCGCAGCGACACGCGCGAGCAGCTGCGCCGCCACTTCGAGGTGGACCGCGCGCACATCGCGCTGGCGGCGCTGGAGGCACTGGCCGATGTGGGCAGCGTGCCGCGGGAGCTGGTGGTGAAGGCGGCGGGGCGGCTCGGGGCTGAGGCGCGCCACCGCGCATAGCGGGCACCGCCAGAGCCTCAGCAAGAGCAGCGGATTCGGTCAGGTCCTGATCTGACAGACGGGGCCACTTCGCCGGCTTCCCGAGCGCGGCGCTTCGCTCGCGACAAATGGATCGGCCTGAGCGCCTACTTCACCAACTCCATCAGCTTGTCGAAGCTGTTCACGACGTCGTACTTCACGTTCTCCGGTGCGTGCTTCAGGTTCAACTGGTCAAAGAACTTCCGAGCGCAGGCGATCTTGGTCTCTTCGATCTTTCGCAGTTCCATCGACGACATCGAGCCCTCGGCCGGTGTGGAGGCTGGTTCCACGAGCTGTCCTGCCCAAAGCGGTGGGCCGGCCGCTATCGGCCAGGGCGGCGTTGTGGAGTCCAACCGACGTTTAAGGCTCCACAAGGCGCCTTGCGGAGGCCGGGTACTCCGCAAGGAAGCACCAGCCTGCAGAAACAACAGGGCTGCGCACGAGCGCCTTTCTGCGAAATTCCATTTAAGAATCAACAACTTAGGTCTTTCTGCAGCGCACGCATGGCAGATAGACAGCAGAAAGGCCGCACAGAGCGGGCCCCACACCGAATGAAGCTCAAGTTCAAGACCCAGGCCTGAGCTTGGGGATGTGGAACTCCTTGCGGATCTTGTCCGTCACTTCCTCGGCCATGAAGGTGGGCGACGTGAAGATGAAGTGCAGTTCGTCGACCTGCTCCAACTCCTCCTTCAGGGCCTCGAAGGCATACATCGAGAAGCACGAGGCAGCGACCTTCAGGCGGGCGCCGGGCTTCAATGCGCGCTTGAGGTCATCGCCCAGCAGGCGGTTGATGTTGTCGATGAGTTCCATCGCCGGCTACCCCAGAAGCTGCGCGACCGAGCGCATCGGCACGAACAGCCGGCTGGGCTGCGTCTGCAAGGTGAGAAAGCCGTAGTGCCGATAGAACGCCGCGGCGGCTTCGTCCTTGGCATCGACCACCACCGCCATCGCGGCAATCTGCTCGGCGTGGGTCAGGCTGCGGTGCAGGGCATCCAGCAGCAGATGCTCCCCGAGTCCCTGGCCTTGGGTGGATCGATCGACGGCCAGCCGGCCGAGCAGCGTGACGGGAAGCTGTGGGTAGCGGGGCAGCTTGCGGGCCAATGCGTCTGGCAGGTCGCCGAGGGTCAGCACCGAGGCCGACAGGGTGTAGTAGCCGAGGACTCGGCCGTCAGTCGGCCTGACGGCGACGAACGGTGCGGCAACGCGCTTGTCGGCGTCTTGCCGTGCCTGTTGCTGGAGATAGCGGTCGAGCGCCTCCACGCCGCAGTGGAAGGCCGTTCGGTCATGCTGTCGGCCCAGCGGCTCGACAGTGATGGGGGCAAGGCCACCGGCTAGGCGCCGGTTCTTTGGCGATAGGCCTTGGCCGCGCGCTCGAGGCGCGCGTTCGGCTTCGGCGGTTTCAGCAGGGCTTGCACGAAGGCCGACTGCTCTTCGCGCGAAAGGCGGATAGCCTCGTGCTCGGCGATCACCCGGCGCGCTGCGTCCTGCGCACTGGCCACGACGAACTCGCTCAGCGTGCGGCCGGAAAGCGCCGCCGCTTGCTGGAGCAGGCTCTTCTGCGCCGCGGACACGCGGGCTTCGAGCCGGGCGTCGCGGGTCGCTTCGGGGGTCTCTGGGTTGGTCATGGTCGTCTCCCTGACCGCAATGTACGGCATATGTCCGTACGCGACAAGCGAGACCTCTGTGCAGGCACTCCCCCCTATCAGCGAGGCGGCCTCACCCGAACAAGCGTTTGAACCAGGCCACGAGGCGGGCCCAGACCCCCTGGGCCGGCGCCTCGGTGGCCGGCGCGGCCGCCTCCGCCGCCGCCGGATAGCGCGCCGCCAGCTGCTGCTCGAAGGCGGTGAAGAACTCGCCCGCCATCTTCTGCGCCGCCATGTCGATCAGTCGCGAGCCGATCTGCGCGATCTTGCCGCCCACCGAGGCGTTGGCGGTGTAGTGCAGCAGCGTGGTGTTCGGCCCGGTCGATTCCAGTCGCACCGTGGCCTGGCCCTTGCCGTGGCCGGCCGGGCCGCCCTGGCCTTCGAAGGCGAGCACGTAGGAGGTCGGCGGCTGCAGGTCCGACAGCAGCAGCTTGCCCTTGAACTTCGCCTTCACCGGGCCGATGGCGGCGGTGAGCGCCACCTCGTAGGCGTTCTCGCCGGTCGCGGTGATCGACTCGCAGCCTGGGATCGCGGCCTGCAGGATGGTGGTGTCGTTCAGCGCCTCCCAGGCGATGGCTTGCGAAACGGGCAGGACTTGCTGGCTGGTGAGTTGCATGGCGGCGGTCTCTCAGGTCGGAACGGGAAGGGGCAAGGAAGGGCCTGCGCGCGACGGGCGGCGCGGCGCCGGTGCGGTGGCGAGCACGCGCGCCAGGTCGGCCAGGCTGTCGAGGTTGTGCGCGGGCAGGAAGTGGTCCACGTGCGGCAGCATCGCGCGGATGCCGGCGGCGCGTGGCTCGAAGCCGGCGTAGCGCAGCAGCGGGTTCAGCCACACCAGGCGCCGGCAGCTCTTGTGCAGGCGCTCCATCTCGAAGCGCAGCGCGTCGGTGTCGCCGTGCTCCAGGCCGTCGGAGATCAGCAGCAGCGTGGCGCCGCCGCCGAGCACGCGGCGCGACCAGTGGCGGTTGAAGTCGTGCAGGCAGGCGGTGATGCGCGTGCCGCCCGACCAGTCGTCCACCCGGCGCACCACCTGCGCCACCGCGAGGTCGGGGTCGCGCTGCGCCATCAGCCGGCTGATCGGCGTGAGCCGCGTGCCGAACACGAAGCTGTGCACCCGCAGTCCGCTGCGGCCCATCGCATGCGCGAAGTGCAGCAGCATGCGCGAGTAGCGGCTCATCGAGCCGGAGATGTCGGCCAGCACCACCAGCGGCGCCGGCCGCGTGCGCGGCGTGCGCCAGTGCATCGGCCCGCCGTCGCCGTGGCGCGCCATCGCCTGCACGGT